>JALURI010000250.1 GCA_027016965.1 Geoglobus sp. | reverse complement strand
GGCAGACCCACTCTTCCAAAACTCCTTGACAAGAGATTCGGAGCCTTTCTGCATCTCCTGAATCTCTTAAATCATTCAGTTTCCTTTTTGCTCATCCTGCATATTCTGATGATCCTGAGTTTCTTCTTAATCCAGCTTGCATTCATTCTCGATGAAAAAAACGGCAGAAAGGTCATTGATTCTGAAGCAATTCTCTCAGTTTTTGCTTATCAACTAATTGCGAATTCTTTCTGACAAATTCAAACAGGTCATTTCCCCACCGCACCGCATCACTTCCCCTGCAGAGAAAGTCACGTTTGTAGTCAAAAACTCCTGTTCTGAGATAAAACGAGATTGAAAGAATATTCTCTGCTACAGCAAATGCGAAACGGAATTTCTTTTCTGAAACGTAAAATCTAACGTTATCCAGACTCAAACCCCTCTGAAACTCGGTCGAAAAATCGGTCAGTATTTTCTTAAATACATCTTCACTCACTATGATCTCCAGCTCATTGTCTTTTTCGGCTAAGTCCAGAAAGAAATTAACATGCTCTCTGAAGAACACAGGTGTGTAGCCCTTAATTCTGCGTGCATTGGCCAAGGTTGAGAGGAATTCTCTGTGGGGCTCAAGAAAATCATGTCCTACATCAACAACTTCAACTGGATCAAGTTCATACAATCTCGAAATGAGCCATTCGGGAATATCTCCAATATCGAGTTCATTTACCAGATCTCCGAGTCTGTCAAAAACCCTCTCGAATCTGGAACTGACCTCACAAATTTCAAGTAAAAACAATCCTTTTGGTAAAATTCTCACAACATCTCCTTCCCGTTCCACAAAGTTCATCTTTTCAAGTCTCAACAGAATCTGTGATAGGTTAGATGATTTTACTCCAAGCTGATTTCTCAGATCTCTCCTTAGTACATGTCCTGTTTTGATAAGTTTCAGTGTTTCGGTCATTTTTGGAGAATTCAGGATGCTCCACAAGCTCGAATTCACAAAGATTGATCATTAGCCAATAAGATAAATTTTTTGTGTTAAATCTTATGAAGAGTTTTGTCTGTAACGATATGTCTGAAAGAAGAGTATCCAGAGAGAATATTGATAAACACGAAAAGTGCAAAAGTTCTTTACTTTAAAATATCAACCTCTGAACAGGGATAACCAGTATATCCCTTGCTCCAGCTTTTTTCAGCTTCTGAACTGCCTCAAAAAGCTCATCCTCCCTTATAACAACATGAATTGCAAGCATCCCATTTGATTCAACTTTCATTACTGTCGGACCTTTCAGGCCCGGTGCAACTTTCTTTACCTCATCCAGCCTGTCTTCAGGGACGTTCATCATCAGATATACCATTCCTCTTGCATTCAGAACGCTTTCAATTGCTGTTTTCAGAGCCTGAACGTTAAAGTCTCCTATAGCATTTCTGTTTGCAATCAGAACCGCCTGAGAGTCCATTATCTCGTGAACCACTCTCAATCTGTTCAGCCTAAGGGTTGTGCCCGTTGATGTCAAATCAACTATGGCATCTGCTATGCCAATTGACGGAGCTATCTCACATGAACCGGTTACTTCGACAATTTCAGCATCTATGTCATTTTCCTTAAGAAATCTCTCCGTCAGCCTTCTGTACTCGGTTGCAATTGCCTTTCCATCCAGATCCTCAATGGAAAGTATTTCCGAGTTGTCCGGAACTGCAACAACAATTTTTGCCTTACCAAAATCCAGCTTCAGCATTACATCAACATCCACTTCGGCCTCATAGACCATATCCACGCCTGTTATGCCTACCTGAGAGGCATTTTTGTAAACATACTCTGGTATATCCCTTGCTCTTGCAAAAAGAACGTAAATGTCTTCCTTGTTTGTGGGAACCATCAGTCTTCTATCCCTGCTTTCGATCCATATTCCTGCAGAATTGAGAAGTTCAAGTGATGGCTCGCTCAGCCTTCCTTTTCCCGGAAGAGCTATGATCATCATCCCTCAATCAATCAAAGCTTTAAAAACCTTTGTGAACAACTGTCAGTATGAAGGTGAGTGAGGCACCAAAAACAGCCACCTCGATTATTGTTCGAAGCTCTTCCAACGCAAGGATCACCCAGTCAAAAAACCCGTTTCTTGAGCTAATGCGAAGACTTTTCAGAAAGGAAGAGGTTGCGATGAAGGCGATAAAATTCATAACCTTAGTAGAAGAGAGACAGAAGACCGGAAATCCGCTGAGAGTAGATGAGTGGGAGAAGGCAATGGAGATGCTTGAAATGAATCGCTCTTCATTTTACTCAATGAGAAACAAACTGCTTGGAGCTGGAATGATATCTATAAGAGGGGGAGAATACAGGCTTTCTGGAATGTTCAGCAAGGATCTGATGGATATGGCAAGATGGTGGTGGACTGCTGTTCTCGGAAACGACCCTGACTCTCTTTAATCCCCAGTCATGTAGTGTACATCCTCAAACCCGCAATTCTGACACTTTTTTAGAATCTTCACTACATCGCCCTCGCCATCATCTCTCTCGACAATAAGTTCATAGCCGCACCGAGGACATTTGTTCATGATTAATCTTACTGGATGTCATTTAAAAATCTTTTGTTTTATATTAATCATCTGAGAAATCTCAGAAATAACTTCACATGATCCCTGTGATGTAATTGAATTCTGCCTTTTTTATTTTTACGTCGACAAATTCACCGATCCTACCACTGCTCAGGATAACAGGTCTATATGAATCCATCCTTGCGAGCAGGGTCCCGTTCTTACCGTGTTTTGTAATCAGAACTCTCACATCTCTTCCAACAAACCTCATATTATTTTTTAAGCCTATCTTCTTAGTAAGCTCAGTCAGGACTCTACTCCTTTCCTTCTTTATCCAGTCTGGCACATCTCCCAGTCTGTAAGCAGAAGTTCCCTTTCTTGGTGAATAGCGAGTTATGTTGACTATATCTGGCTTCGTTCTTTCGATGAGTTCATAGCTCTTCCAGAAAGCGTCTTCACTTTCTGTTGGAAATCCAACAATTATGTCCGTTGATACGACAACATCATTGAAATTTTTTCTGAATTCAGTTACAACATGCTCGTAATTCTCAACTGTGTGATCTCTTTTCATGTTTTCAAGCACTCTGCTGTCCCCACTCTGAACAGGAATGTGGATGAACTTGTATATTTTCTCGCTTTCAAATGCACCGATGAGATCATCAATCATATCTGCGGCATGCTTGGGGTTCATCATTCCCACTCTGACTCTGAACTCTCCTTCAATTCCGGATATTCTTTCAAGGAGCTCTGGAAGTGAAGTACCTCTGTCGATCCCATATGCTCCTGTATCCTGAGATGTAAGCTGGATCTCTTTATATCCTGATTTTACAGCACTTTTTACCTCTTTGAGGATATTCTCAATGGAAAAGCTTCTCAGTCTTCCCCTTGCTATTTTTGTTGCACAGTAACTGCATCTTCCAGTGCACCCCTCAGATATTGAAACTATCGCTATCGCATTTTCATTCTTTCTTGATTTAAATCTGCAAAGTTCTGCCTTATCGACTCTCTCAACTTTGATAAATTCAGCCTTAACTCCTCTACTGACCATTTCCAGAGCCTCTGCAATTCTGTGTATGTTGTCTGGACTGACAATCCCATCGCACACTTCTGATAACTTTTTTCTCGAGATCCTTACGAGACATCCGGCTGCAATCACTTTCTTTCCTGATTTTCTCAGCCCTTCAATTCTTTTCAGTATTTTCCTTTCGGTAAAATCGATGACACCACATGTATTCACTATGCATACATCAGCATCTGCATCTGAGTCAGATAGATTATATTTTTCTTTCAAAATTCCCCTGATTATGTCTGTGTCTGCCTGATTTGTTGTACATCCATAGGTTTCAATGTATATTTGCATTTCATTCCTTTTTTGGGGCTCTGGATATAAATATGTTTGAACATTGTTTCTCAGATTGCGGAACAAAATAAATTTAAACTAAGCCAATAATATTTTCTGAAAAATGAAGCTGATACTCGTTATAGACAGGGATGACGATCTTGGAAGAAAAACCGGGATACCTTCTCCGGTCATAGGGAGAGATAGCTGTCTCAAAGCTGGGGAGAAACTCGGGCTTTCAGATCCAGAGGACAGCGATCTGAACACGATTTTTGGTGCCATAAAGATTTATGATGAACTCAGGGGCAAGGAGAAGGTCGAGATAGCGATTGTGGCTGGAGATGAAAATGTTGGAGTTGTGTCTGACAGTAAGATATCAGATCAGATAGACTACCTGAAAGATCTTTTGAGACCTGAAAGCGTCGTGCTTGTTACAGATGGAAGTGAGGATGAATTTGTGATTCCTGTGATCTCATCAAGATTGAAAATTGATGGGGTACATAGAATAGTTGTTAAACAGAGTAAAACCATTGAAAGCACATATTATTTGCTGAAAAGAATGTTTGAAGATCCGAGAATAGCAAAATCAACTCTCGTTCCTTTTGGAACAATTCTTCTGATATTCTCCATTTTCTCTCTTGCAGGCTTCACTGAAGTAGGATATGGTACGATAATTCTTTTTGTTGGGATTTACCTGATTTTAAAGGCTTATGGAATGGATGATGCGATAGAGGAATACTTCTCAACCATCAAAAACTCACTGCTTGAGGGAAGATTCTCTTTCATAACATACATAATCTCACTGATTCTGATTATAGTTGGATTCATTCAGGGAATAAACAGTTTCTGGAAACTCCTTTACCAGCCTGTTGCGGTTGGTGCAATAATACTTGCAACCGCATTTATATATGGAAGCCTCTGGTGGATAATATCGGCTGGTGTGAGCATAATCATCGGCAAAATTCTCGATGCATTTATTGAGGGAAGGAGCATGAGAAGATACGTTTCCATGGTTTTCCTCCTGGTGTCTGCAGGTCTGATAATATGGGGAGGATCTGTTTACATCATCTCCTCAACAGAAGTCTACTCAAGTCTGAGAGAGGATGCGATGTATTACTTTCTCATGGCTCTGTTTGGGGGTTTTCTGGCAGGGATCATAGGTGTGGTTCCACTCAGACAGCCCAAGTCAACTTAAGTTGAGTTCATTTTTCAGTTCACATGCCTGGCATATCTCCTTTGGTGTAGGCTCTCCACAGATCTTGCATTCATTGAGCTTTATTTGAGGATATCTCTCTCTCAGACATGGTAGAATTGCTTCAAAACTTCTCAATACTGAAAATTTTCTGCCGGGATATTTTTTCTCGAATTCATACAAAAAGTCTCTGATGGCAGCCCTGACAGGAGTCTGGCTGTAAGGACATTCCTCGAAAGATACAGGGAGATTGTTAAGAACAGCATATGCAACAACCTCTCTTTCATAGATCTCTCTCAGCGGCTTTATTCTCACAACAAGCCCTTTCTGGATCTTTGATGGAATCAGTCTTGCAAGTCTCTCAATATCCGACTGCAGGAAGTTCAGAAGTATGGTTTGAGCTTCATCGTCAAGATTGTGTCCAGTTGCCAGTTTAGTGGCAGAAAGTTCTCTTGCCTTTCTGTTCAGCAGATATTTCCTGAAAACTCCGCAGTAGGTGCATGGTTTTTTTTCACCTCTTTTCACAATTTCATCAAGCACAAGACCTATTTCTTTTTCGAAATGGATAACGTGATGCTCTATACCAAGATTTTTGCAGACCTCTCTTGCAATTTCAAGCGTTGGGGATCTGTACTGTTCAATCCCTTCATCGATAGAAATGGCAACAAGCTCTATGTCTTTTCTTTTTCCGTAAAGCTCGCTGAGAACATGGGTAAGGACAACACTGTCCTTTCCACCGCTCATGGCGATTGCTATTCTCTCGTTTCTTTCAATCATTCTGAATTTTCTTATGTTTCGTTTCACCCTCCTGAAAAAATTCTCGATAAAGTGTCTTTTGCATAGATGCTTTCCGGAATGTCTCTGGAAGTAAACTGCATTTCTATTACAGTACGAGCACCTCACGAAATAGGTTTAAACAGTTTGGATTTTAAATAGTATGTGAATGACCTTGTGGAAGTCTATCACAGTATTGACAGAATTGATATCTGTGTGCTCAATTCAATTTTCAGAAACATGTGGGATTTTGAATACATTCCCGTCCATGCTATAATCAGAGACTGTACATTGAATGATGACAGACTTGAACAGACTCTGAAAAAGCTCTCAGGTATGGGGATTGTAGAAAACAAGTACCATGAATATTTCGGGACCAGATTTACATTCAAGGGTCTCTCTGTTTTCTCTCTTAAAGGGCTTGTGACGAAAGGAATCATCTCAAGAATGGGAAATATACTGGGAGAGGGGAAGGAGAGTGTTGTCTTCAATGCACTGAATGACAGAAATAAGGAACTTGTCGTAAAGTTTCACAGAGTTGGCTATCCGAGCTTCAAAAAAGTAAAGGAAAAGCGGAATTACGGGACACTGCATGTCACTGTTCTGACTGTCAGATCTGCCAGGAGAGAATATTCAGCCTTTAAAAGACTTTATGGGTATGTCAGTGTTCCAGAACCTGTTTCCTGGGAGGGGAATGCAGTTGTAACCGAGCTGATAGACGCTATGGAGCTTTACAGAATAAAGCTGAAAAATCCTGAAGAGGTGCTTGAAATGATAATCGATGAAATTCGGAAGATGTATGTCAGGGGTGTTGTCCATGGCGATCTGAGCCAGTTCAACATACTTGCAAATCAAGATGGAATATGGATTATAGATTTCCCCCAGTATGTTGACGTTATCTCTCCACATTCCCGTGAGATTTTGGAAAGAGATGTTTCCAACATTCTCGGGTATTTCGAGAGGAGTTACGGGGTAAAAAAAGATTTAAATGAGGTTTTGAATTATATTATAGGTAAAACATGAGGATAATTGGTGTGGACATAATCAGAGGATCACCCCACTCAAAATCCAAGTCGAGATATGCCGTGCATTACATCGGTGAGAGTGAGGAGTGGTCAAAATCTGTTTCACGGGGAAGACTGTTCAGATTTGTTAAGGAAAAAAGACCTGATTTCATTGCCGTAGACAGCATATCTGAAATTTTTAGAGACAGAACAGAACTCATTGAGTTCCTGAGATTTCTTCCGGCAAACACCAAACTGATTCAGATAGCTGGAAAGGCATCTCTTCCATCACTGGCAAAGAGATACGGAATCATTATGGATCCAAAAAATCCCTTTGATGAGGCAAGAGCTTCAGCACTTCTTGTGAAATATGGTGTAGGGGAGATAGTTTCTGTTTTTTCCAATAAGACGGTGATAAAGGTCTCCAGAAATAGAAGTCTTGGGAAAGGAGGGTGGAGACAGAATAAATACAGGAGAAAAGTTCATGATTCTGTCAGAGCTGTTTTCAGAGAGATAAAGAGGGTACTTGATGAGTACGGGTTTGATTACACTGAAGAGATGAGAATGGCTTATGGAGGTATATCAAGAGGTGTTTTTGTTGTAAACGAACCGAGAGAGAGGGTACCTGTAAACTCATTCAGGACGAGAGATGTTCAGGTGACGGTAAGTGCTGTTGTGAAAGACAAAATTGAGCTTGTACCGATAAGCAAGCAGAGAACATACACAATTGTGGGCATAGATCCCGGCAACACTGTTGGTGTTGCCG
>JALURI010000249.1 GCA_027016965.1 Geoglobus sp. | reverse complement strand
GTGACTGCAACAGATACATCTGCACTCTGTGGAAGCTCACCTCTATCCGGATTGAGGAAATACAGTTCATTTGCGGAGAAAACAGAGTACTGCCATGAAACAGGACTGAGAATGCTTGCAGGAAAGATAGCAAGGGAAATGACAAAATACGATAAAAGCTGTCAGGTTGTGATATCATGGATAAAGGAGCACTGTTACAGGATTCACATTAAACTTCGGAAAACAAGTAGAGGTGCCGGAAAAATCTATGAAAAGATCGGATACATACTTCACTGCTGGAAATGCGGGAACAGATTATGGACTAATGTATTTGAGACCCCTGAACTGTTCTGCAAATGCGGAATGAAATTCAGAATGTACGGTCCTCTCTGGCTTGGGGAGCTTCACGATCCAAAATTTGTTTCATCCCTCAGCAGAGATGGTGAGACTGGAAAGCTGTTTGAAAAAATTGAAAGCGAAATTCAGACGGTCACTCACTACGATATCCATAACTTATGCAGGAATCTTAAAATTTCCCCCCCTTCAGTTTCAGACGTTATTAAAGCACTGAGAGATCATGGATACCTTGCCTCAAGAACAAGATTTTCAGGAACCTCATTCAAGACCGATGCAGAAATAGGCGAGATCAGAGGGATCATTTTACGTATTCATCAACAGCCCTGATTATGTCATCACTTCTGAATCTCCTGATAACATACCTTTTTAGTCCTTTTTCATACTTGACAGCAGTATCTATGAGCCTCAGATTCTCAAGCTTTCTGAGTATCTTGAAGAACTTGGTGTATCCCATCTTGGTTCCCATCTCTCTGTAAATATCACCTGTGAACCTGGATTGGGATGAGTATATGTGAAGCAAAACCTCAATCTCATCACTGTTGAGAGCTGAGACCATCTTTCTAAAAAACACAGATCTACTGTCTTCCATTACTCCTTCAACATCTTCAACAGCAACCAGCTCTTTCCCCTTCCTATCTGCAGCCATTACAGAAGTTTTAAGCAAATTTATGCCAAATCTCAAATCAAGATACTCGAATGCCTTTTCTGCAATGAGTTCAAGAGCGTCTTCTGTAACCTTTCCACCAATTATCCCCGATTCCGCTCTTTTCCTGAGTATGTGATATATTTCTTCGAAGTCATAAACAGGAAACAGTATTTCTTCAGGATGGAATACCGAGATAATTTTCGAATCGAAGTGGGCTGAAATCTTGGAATCTGTTGAAATACATGCGACTCCTGCCTTGAATCCTTTAATCTCCTCATGACCTTTAAGCAAAAGATAAAGTACCTCATTTACCAGCTTTTCAGGGAGGAGATTGATATCATCGAGGACAACGAAAAAGATTTCATCTTTCTCAACCCCTTTTTTTAGAATTGAGCCGTAGAGTTTCTGGAATGATATTCCCGGTGGAGGGATGTAGCCATATACACTCTCAAAAATTTTGAAAAATATCTGCTGTTTTGTCTGATGGATCTGACAGTTTACATAGACTCCTTTCAGACTTTCCATGGCGTCTGCCATCATGTACCTCATAACAGTTGTCTTTCCTGTGGCTGGTGGACCGAGGCAGAGCATGTTGATAGGTCTGCTGCCGTGCTCAGCAGGTCTCAGGCAGAATGCTATTCTGTTCATCTGGCTATCCCTGAAAAGAATTTCTTCCGGAATGTAATCCTCATCAAAAACCTCATATCTTACGATCATCTCTCTCCCTTCGCATGGACAAGGACATGTCCCACAACATCAAGGATTATCTTCATGCCAAGCTTAACAGCATTTGGTGATCCTGGGAGAGCAAATATGACCCTCCCGTCCACCACTCCAGCCACAGCCCTTGAAAGTACAGCCCCATATCCAATTTCCTTCATGCTTTCAGTCCTAAATATCTCTCCAAATCCATCAATCCTCTTCTGAAAAAGCGGCTCAAGAGCTTCAACTGTTACATCACTTGGGTTGAGCCCGGTTCCTCCGGTTATGATCAGAACATCTCCGGAAAACTCATACAAAGTTCTTCTAATCTCCCGAACATCATCCGGCACAAGTTTGTAAAATACAGCCCTTTCACCCATCATTTCCAGAATCAATTTTCCCGAGCTATCATCTTCTGGAATTTCATCAACTCTGTTTATGTGCCCATATTTTTTGAATCTGGATGTGGAAACCGTTACGATTCCTGCCTTGAACTCCTTAACACCCTCATGCATCAAAACCACCTGTCAAGAGTTGATTGTGAGGCTGATATATTTCCCTTTATCTTTTCAACAGCCTTCTCAACCCTATCTCTGCTAAAATCATGTTCTTCACATAAATATCCCATAACCGCCTCAATTTCCGGTTCCCTGAAATTCAGCTCATAATCCTCGATAACTGGTGGGTTCAGAAAGAACTCCCTTATCTCATCAGCATCATCAATCTCAACCTTGAGAGCTTTCATCGTTTTGAATATATCTCCATAAGATTTTATATACCTTAGAGCTTTTTTTGCACCAATGCCCTTAACACCTTCATTGTAGTCTGTGCCAACAAGAATGGCTATATCAACGAGCTGCTCTCTTGTTATTCCAAGCAGGCTGAGATTCTCATCCAATGAAATCACCTCTGGTTTCACATCAATGTAAATATTTTTCCCGGGAAGCTTTCTTTTTCCCGTTATTGTAATATTTCTTGCAAGGAAGGGAGATCCAAAGAGAAGAGAGTCATAATCCTGACTTCCGGTGAAATCAGTGTCTCCACGGGATGTCATGTAGGATGCCTGAGCTTCGCCCTCACTGGGTGCATCAACAAAAGGAATCCCCAGAAGCTTAAGAAGTTTTTTTGATGATTCTACTACGTATTCATCAATTTTTGCAGACATCATGGCATATTTTTTGGCATCCTCTCCTCTTTCCAGAGCAACCAGCCATTTCTCCTCAGCTTCTTTCTTTTTCTCCCTTCTCTCTTCAATTTCCTTTGATTTAAAGGATGGCGGATCTCCATCAAAAACATAAACTGGTTTTACCCCATTTTCTATCAGATTTGCATTTCTGTAAAGCAACCCTGAAAGATGAGAGGTAATTCTGCCTCTGGAGTCCTTTAACGGTGTGCCGTCAGGCTGTCTTATCGTGGTTATAAACTGATAAATTGTGTTGAAGGCATCTATTGCAATTTTTTTCCCTGAGAAGTGGTCAATATCAACCTGCTGTTTCTGCAGTATATCTCCGATATCACTTCCCATACCAAAAATAACTGACTTTGGTTTATTATAAATTATCTGTAAAGCCTTCTTTCAATTCTGTCGAGTCTGAATTCTATGGATTCCATGTATGCTCTCAGTTTCCCTTCCATCTTTTCCTCAAGGTCGGCTGAGTTTATTGCCACTGCCCTTTTAACACTCTCAAATTCTTCCTTCATTTTCTGCATCCTGTATTCCATGCTAAGCAACAGAAGGCTCAGTGAGAGCGTTAGAAGAAATGCTGAAAAAATAACCACCGAGTCAACATTGTCATAAAGAGAAAGCCACTTCCATGTAAGAATCACTGAAGAAATGACCATTAGTCCAGCCAGTATCGCATCCCTCTCCATTTTCATCCCCCAAACAATCTAAACTTCCAAATATTTATAATTTTTAGTCAATTTTACATGAATCTACGTGACCAGTATCCATGCTGGAATTAAGAGTAAAGGAATCCAGGAACTACAGAAATCCAAGAACGATCGTCTCAACCTCACCAAGCTTGTCCCGTATCCCGAGAATTTCTTCATGACTCAATTCCCCTTTACTATCAAACTGGGCAGAAACAAACATCCCTTCACTGACTGTGTTTTCAAACTGTCTTGGGGGCAGAAAACATACAACAGCCCTGTTTCCTGCTTTAAATTCCTGAGAATTTGTCACGACATCCATTCTGAATCCACAGTCAAAAGAGCAATGCCACAGATTTTCTGTCAGCTTAACCGAAGAAACTATCTCACCTGAAAAGTACTTCACCGCTTCGTAGGCTTTTGAGATCTCACCTCTCTTGAGAAATTCAGGAAGGAACGAAAGATAGTCAAGCCAGAATCTGGAGTTCAGCTGATGAAAATCTCTCTCGGCTTCAAGAACCTTCTCCATAATAACCTTGGCGATTTTTGAGATCTTGATAACAGATTCAAATTCAGAAAGTTCTTCAAAAGGCATGTATGAGTATTTGACAATCTGAATCTCACTTTTCAGCTTTGAAACTTCTTTCAAAAGCTCCTTTCTCCTCTGCAGCCTGATATTGCCAAGAGATTTTTCAAGCTCCCCAAGACCCTTTTCTGCAAGTCTTATCCTGAAGTCGTTTGGTGTATTCACAATCTCACCTCAGGATTTTCTTCCAGAGATAATGACAACCAACTTGCTCCAGAATGAATACGGACCTGTTTCAACATACTTGATATCATCCAGCTCCGCTTTCTCCATCCACAAAACCATCTGCTGAGTGGATGGAAAAAGCATTATACTTTCAGCAAATTTTCTGGCAAGGACGTTCTCAGGTTTTCTTGGAGCAAGGATCACCACCCTCCCACCATTTTTTGTAACTCTCGCCATCTCCTGAATACCTTTCGCAGGATTGGGCCAGTACTCAATGCTTCCTGCCGAGATTGAAGCATCAAAGATACAGTCTTTAAATGGCAGATTTTCAGCATCTCCCCTGACAAAATTGGATCTCCTGAATCTTCTTACAGCCTTTATCATCTGCTCAGGTGTGAGATCAACTGCAACAACATTACCTTCACCGACTTTTGAAACAATCTCCTGAGTTGTGAATCCGGTTCCACACCCCACCTCGAGAACAAGATCACCTTTTGCAATCTTTGCCATATCAACAACAGTCTGTCGCATCTCATCTGCATAAAAAAAGGGATTGACAAAATCATATATCCTGGAGAAGTACCTGTAAAAAATTCTTGTCCTGACCTTGTTTTCAAGGAATCCCATGATTCACTCCTGAGATTGCTTGAAGTACTCTTCAAGCGGTACCTTCCCATGCTTCACAACCTTCATGTTTATCTGAACAATATCTCTGGTTATTGTCTTTCCCCTGACCATTTTTTTCTTCCTTATTCCTCTTTCCCGTGGTCTGTATCCAATACCACCTGAAAGAAGAGTTCTTTTCCTGACTGGTCCAGGTATGTCTGGTCTTATAGGAAATCCATCCTTGTCACTCCCTCCGGTTATCTGAAGCTCGTAATCAGGAGGGAGTTCAACAACTGTTCCATTAACTGTGTCTCCTACCTCCTTGCCAATGAGCTTGTTTGCATTTGCACCGCTGATAATCCTCTGATATGCCTTTCCCGTTTCAGGGTCGGATATCACAACCTTAAACTCCATTTCACATCACCTCTTTATGCTATGAGCATGAACACCTTTCCTTCAGCTGGAGAGGTGTTAATATACATTACGGCGATCACCTTCCCCAGAATGAATTATCTTTTCTTTTTAACTCAAGAAATTCCTTAAAAGCGGTCCTTGTTTCTTCGTTGAGAGTATCAAAAAGCTCCCTTTCAACAACCCTTGCATGCCTCTCAGGGACATCAACGTACAGCACCTCATCACCATTGAGCTGTCTTCCTATTGTGACACCATCAATTGCAACTGCAAGCTCGTCACCTTCCTTTGCAATTGAGATATACTCTCCAGATTTCTGCATACTCCTTACAACGCCTGCCGGAGTTCCATCAGGCTTTATAAGCCTGACATCTTTTCTCAGCTCTCCAGCCATCACCTTAACGCCCACTACAGCCGGTTTACTTCTCCTGAATATGTAATTTTTAAGGAGCTGAATCTTCCCTGGCATGATTACCGATTCTATTTTCTGCTTCTCTCTCAGTCTCTTCTCCTCATCTCTCCACTGAACGAAACTATCAATCAGACTGTAAATGATCTGGTCTGTGAAAACCCTAACTCCATATTTAATGCATTCCTCCTCGACTCCGGGTAAAAGTCTTACATTGAATCCCACAATCACTCTGTTGAGATCATCTCTGTTTGCAGACGCTTCAACAACATCCTTTTTAGTTATATCACCAACATCTGCCTTTTTTATTGGAATATCGAGTGCTCTGAATTCATTTATGAGAGCCTCAAGAGATCCAAGCGTATCTGTTTTTATCACAACCCCCTCCTCATCCGTTTCAATCGTTATCTCCTGGTACTCTCTTTCAATTCTCTTTTCAAAGTTCTTCAAATCCTCATCGCCTTCAATAGATTCAAACTCGCTTCCTGCGAGAACGCCTTCTATGTCAGGAGCTACAATTTTAATTCCTGCTGCTGCGGTAATGCTGTCCACACTCCTGAATCTGGATTCTAGTCTCATCTCCTTTGATGGACGGGGTCTCAGAATTCCCCTTATGTGAGTGACAATCACCCCTTCCTTCCCACCTATGGCAATTCTGTCTCCAACATGAAGTGTTCCATCATAAAGAATCGCATCAAATGTCAGACCGAGACCCTTCTCCTCCTTCACCTCAAGAACTGTACCCCTTGCCTTACCTTCAACATGAAGCCTCAAACTGTCTTCAAGAAATCTCTGAGCAAGACCAACAAGCAGCATGAGAAGCTCAGGAACTCCCTCACCTGTCAGGGCAGAAATTGGAACAATAGCAACATTCTTTGTGAAATCAGATATTCTGTCAAATCTGTCTGCTGAAAAACCACGCTGATACAGCTCGCCTATCAGTTCGTAAATTCTGTTATCAATCCTCTGCCTAACCAGATCGTCCTGTTCTGCATAGCTCCTGATGAAAGGTTTTCCCTCACTGCTCTGCCATCCTGGAATCTTGTCAATTTTGTTTGCAGCAACAACAAACGGGGTTTTGAAAGTCCTCAGAATCATTAGAGCTTCTTCTGTCTGCGGCTTGAAGCCCTCATTTATGTCAAGTATTAGCACAGCAAGATCAGCCAAAGCTCCACCCCTTCTCCTGAGGTTCGTGAATGCTTTATGGCCGGGGGTGTCAATAAAAAGAAGTCCAGGAAGGATTATGTTTACATTCCATATCTCCTTGCAAATTTCCTCAATGGCAGCTAATGGAACCTCAGTTGCTCCGATGTGCTGTGTTATGCCTCCAGCCTCCCTTGCCGTGATGTTGCTTCTCCTGATTCTGTCAAGTAGGGTTGTTTTTCCGTGATCAACATGTCCGAGAACTGCAACTATGGGTGTTCTCAGATTTTTCATTGTTCGTAAACCCAATCTTCATCAAACTTCCTGTAATCAACAATTTCATCTTTGGAGAAAAATATCCCTATTTCTCTCCCAGCAGATTCAAGTGAGTCAGAGGCATGAACAATATTCCTGCCAATATCCATCGCAAGATCTCCTCTTATCGTCCCTGGATCTGCTTCTGTCGGATTTGTTTTGCCAACAAGTCTCCTCACAACAGATACTGCATCTTTACCCTCAACAACCATCGCCACAACAGGTCCTGATGTGATGTAATTTACAAGGGATTTAAAAAACGGTTTATCCCTGTGCTCGGAGTAATGCCTTTCTGCCACCCTTTCATTGATTCTGAGCATTTTCATTGCAATTATCTTGAGACCTTTTTTCTCAATTCTCGATACAACCTCTCCAATGAACCCCCTCTGAACACCATCTGGCTTTACCATAACAAAGGTTCTCTCCAT
>JALURI010000248.1 GCA_027016965.1 Geoglobus sp. | reverse complement strand
ATGAAGACGGATGCTTTTATTTCGTAGACAGGAAAAAAGACATGATAAATGTCTCTGGCTACAAGGTATGGCCGGATGAAGTGGAGAACGTGCTCTATACGCATCCCGCTGTGAAGGAGGTGGCTGTGGTATCTTCTCCAGACCCGTATAGAGGAGAAGTTCCCAAGGCATTCATCGTCCTGAGAGAAGAGTATGAAGGGGAAGTGAAACCTGAAGATTTCATCGAATTCTGTAAGGAGAGGCTTGCAGCTTATAAAGTTCCCAGAAAAATTGAGATTAGAGAGGATCTCCCGAAAACACCTGTTGGAAAGATACTGAGGAGAGCACTCAGGGAGGAGGAGTGGTCAAAGGGAGGGTAAATAATCCTCGAAATTTTTATTATTGCCATACTCGTTGGATTTGTCTCCTCCATTCTTGGTATTGGGGGAGGTCTTTTTCTCGTACCCACTCTTGTATTCATATTTGGTTTATCGATACATTCAGCTGTTGGAACGAGCCTGGTGGGAGTTTTTTTCACATCTCTCTCTTCAACTCTTGTTTATAGAAAAATGGGATACATAAAGAAGAGCATTGTTCTTCCTGTGGTAATTGGAGCGCTTGGAGGTGTTGTTTTCGGGTCATTAATCTCAACAGCACTCTCTTCGCTGTTTCTTGAAAGGCTCTTTGGTCTGTTTCTTCTGTACCCTGCAGTCAGGATGATAGTGATGAAAGATATTGAGCTTGAGGAGAGGGAATCCGGAAGGTTTGGATATTTTCTGGTAGGACTTATCGCTGGTATTGTCTCAGGGTTGTTTGGAGTGGGTGGTGGAATTGTAATAGTGCCCGCCCTCATAATGATATTCCGGGTCCCTCTCAGAGAGGCTATAGCGACATCTCTATTTCTCACAATATTTACGGGATTGGGCGGATCCATTACTCATTATTTTCTCGGAGATGTGAACCCTTATATTGCAGGTATTGCAGGTGCAGGCGTTACAATTGGTGCTCAGGCAGGTGCAAGATCCATAAAGACTATAAGGTCTGCCTGGGTTAGAAGGGCTTTTGGAGTTCTTATGATCTACGTGAGCTTGAAGTTTCTTTTATAACGTGTCTTACTCTGATAGCAGTCCCGGAGTCCATTTCCATCATTTCTCTACCCGACATAACCGCTCTGCCCACTCCATAGCAATGTTCGTTGAAAAAAACAATTTCATCTTCGGGTCTTATGCTCTTATCAGCACTCACCACACCTTTCGCGAATACAGTGCCTTTCGGAATGAAATCCTCAATCTCAACAACTTTCCATCCAGCATTGAGGAGTTTCCATGCAAACTCTTTTGAGATGGACATCGAGCCGTTCTCTGGGTTTATCACACCTATCTGGATATTGTCTTCGAAAAAGATCAGTCTCGGGTATCTACCCTTCCAGGAAACCTTACCTTCTATCAGTTCTGATGTTCCCTTACCAAACTGATAGTCGAGAACACCTTCAAGCAAAAATCTGAACTGGTTGATTGATTTCCCATCTTTACCCACCACTTCTGCAAGCTTCTCAAGTGATTTTTTATCCAAAGGATTGTCACCACAGGTATATATCACATCGAGACCCAGATAATTTTCGACTCTCTCTACAACCTTTCTGTAGCCACCACTCAAGTGTGCTATGATTGTTGGATAGTTGTTGCCTTCTATCATTTTTGCCAGATGTGATGCAACAAATTCAATTTCATCCAAACTCCAGTCTCCGGTTACTGGAGTGTCATAATGCATTGCCGGGTATACAACCTCCAGTTCCCGCGGTACTACAAGGGGGGAAGAAATTATAATTTCATTCACAATCCTTGGAAGTGTTCTCCTTATCATCTGATGTGTTCTTGAGAGGAGATATGGTTTTTTTGCTGAACAGGGTAGAAGTAAGAGAACATCCTCTCCTTTATGAACCTCAACGGCTCTTCTCAGAAATCTCTGTATCTCCACCCTGTAATATGATTCCTGTGAAGTTGGATATATTACAGATTTTTTATAAACAGGAGTTCTCTCTTCAAAGAAATCATAGTAATTTCTGTCAGCAATCCTCAAAAGTGCTGTAAGATAGGGATTTGATCTGCAGTGTTTTTCAACATACTGTCTCAAAGACCCCTTTCTGATATGGAATGTGGTGATTTCAAGTTCTCTTTCAAGAACATACGTGTTGTGCCTGAGCAGAGATTCTGGATTTTTATCCAGATCATCAGAAACTGAAGACATACACTCTGGACAGTTGCATGGAAGTCTGTCCAGCGATTTTACATCAAACACCCCATCTGGGGTTAGATAATGTCCTCTGTATCCTTCAATAATGCCTACAAGATTATCAATTATATCCACGCCCAGAT
>JALURI010000247.1 GCA_027016965.1 Geoglobus sp. | reverse complement strand
GTATAACCTCCTATATTTCCCGGAATTCCCGTATTTTCCTCTGCTGATCCCTCCAGAATAACCCTGCCAAGATTGTGCCCTCGGTTTGTCTCTATCACCGCATGAACATCTTTACCAGCAACAAAGCCCGGACCGAGGGCAATTACAACCGGGGCATCATTTATGGAAGTTCCCGTGTTTCTCTTTGCCATTATCGCATCTACAACAACTTCAGGCTTTATTTTCTTAACCACCTGTGCTTCTGGATCCACAATAACAGGAATTCCACCTTCTTCCCATATCTCTTCAAATTCTGAAACATCGTAAACCCGATAGGCGGTTATTCCCTCAACCTCCTTCAACCCTTCATAAACAGCCTCAGAAAAGGCAACCTCCCTCCTTATAGCGGTTGGCTGTTCTATCTCAGTCATGCAAACTCTGAAGCCAGCACGAGCAAGTTTCCATCCAACACCTGTTGCAAGATCTCCTGCACCCTTAACAACAATTCTGATCTTACCCAGCATTGAACAACAATTAAATACACCCTAATATAACCCTACCCCAAGAATGATATATCAGGAACTGGGTCGATTCATTGAAGAGAAAAAACCATTTGCACTCGTTGCTGTAATTGAGAAAATTGGATCAGGACCTGCTTCACTGGAATCAAGAATGGCTGTTAGTCCTGACCAATCCATTGGGACCATAGGAGGGGGGACCTTAGAGGCAAAGGCAAAAGATGAGGCAATGATGTCTCTTAAAGATGGCAAACCAAGGATATCTCACTATATTCTCAGAGAAGACGGTAATGTAGACCTGATATGTGGTGGAGAGGTAAAACTCCTGATAAAACCATTTTTACCTGAAAGCAAGGACTATAAGCTGATGGAGATTGCTATTCAGCTCATAAAAGAGAATAAAAGTGTTTGTATGTCCTTCTTGCTTTCTCCCTTTGCCGGAACATACCTGTATTCAGAGGATAGGGATGAATACTCAGATATACCAGAACAAATCATCGGAAAAGTGAAAAAACTATGTTCACAAATAATTACAAAAGGTAAAAGCCAATACTTTGAGAGCAGTGAGTTTACAGCATTTTTTGAAGCTATTACCGGAAGTCCAGAAATCATACTGTTTGGTGCAGGTCACGTAAGCTATTATCTCTCCAAAATTGTCTCAATGCTTGGATTCTCAATTACAGTTATTGATGATAGACCTGAATATGCCAATAAAGAGAGATTTCCAGAAGCCAAAAAGATCATAACAGGAGACTACGAGGGCATTTTAGAGAAGATTAAACCGAACAACAATACATATGTAGTTATCCAGACAAGAAGCCATGAACTGGATCGAAAAATTCTGGGAAAAATCATTCATTCTGATGCAAAATACATAGGGATGATTGGGAGTAAAAGGAAAGTGAGAAAAATATTCGAGACCCTCAAAAAAGATGGTATCCCGGAAAATCTTCTCAAGCGAGTTAAAGCTCCAATAGGACTGGACATAGGTTCTGAAACACCACCGGAAATTGCAGTGAGCATTGCAGCACAGATTATAATGGAGAGAAAGAGAGATAATCTCTTCGAAAATTATAAGTAATTTGTCTGGAATTCTTAACAGTAAAATATTACAATATGATATGTGGAGAGATAAATATGCTGAGAGATGGAAAAATTACGAGGAGAGAACTCGTAAGGAGAGTTGCTGTGGGTGGATCGATTCTGGCTGGATTATCGATTCTTGGATGTGCTGAGAAAAAGCCCTCTCCAACACCAACGGAAACTCCCGCCGGCCCAATTAAGATAGGTGTTCTCGGACCGCTCAGCGGACCTTTCACTCCTTGGGGAGGTCCACATCTGAATGGAGCCAAAATGGCAATTGAGGAAATAAATGCCAATGGGGGGGTAATGGGGAGACAGCTCGAGCTTGTTGTTAGAGATACGAAAAACAATCCAAGTGAGTCTGCAACTGCGTTTGAAGAGCTCGTTTATCAGGAAAACGTTGTTGCTGTGATCGGACCTGTGTCAAGCGACGTTGCAATGGCTACTTCAAGAAAGGCTGAGGAGCTTAAGGTACCGCTGCTCCTTCACATGGCAGGAAGTGATAAGATACTGACAAAAGAGAGTCGCCATACCTTCAGAACCGCTCTTTCGCCAGCTCCTGTATTGATGCAGGCTCTTGCTGAATACATCAAAGCAAAGGGTTTCACAAGAATAGGTGCTATAGTTGCAGATTATGCTTGGGGTCATTCGATAAAGGGTGGAATTGAAAAATACATAACCACACTTCCAAATGTAGAGGTTCAGATTGAGGTTGCTCCGGTTAAAGAGTCCGATTTCACATCTTACCTCCGAAAAATGAGTGCCCTTAATCCAGAACTTGTTATT
>JALURI010000246.1 GCA_027016965.1 Geoglobus sp. | reverse complement strand
CAGTATATATCCAGACTGCAGAAAGGAATTTGTTAAGGCACTTGATGCAGCGGTTTATCTTGCAAATCTCTGGACTCCCGTTGAGGTGAAGGCACCCTTTGCTGACATGACAAAAGACGAAATCGTTAAGCTGGGACTTGAGCTGAAGGTTCCCTACGAGCTAACCTGGAGCTGTTATGAGGGCAAAGAGAGACCATGCCTTTCATGCGGAACTTGTCTTGAAAGAACCGAGGCTTTTCTGCTGAACAATGCAAGAGATCCACTGCTGAGCGATGAGGAGTGGGAGAGAGGTGTTGAGATATACCGAAAAATGAAGGAAGAGCATGAACGCACAGATAAGTGAAATTTTTTACTCAATTCAGGGAGAAGGTATATTCTGCGGTGTGAGACAGCTCTTCATAAGATTTTCAGGATGCAATCTTGACTGCTGGTACTGCGACACCGGGTACAATGAGAAATGCGTTGATTATGCCAATAACAGGGAAATAAATAATCCGGTTGAAGTCAACTACATCCAGAACGTGATCGATTCTTCAGAAAGGGTACACTCTATTTCATTTACCGGGGGAGAACCCCTGATCTATGCAGATTTTATTTCAGAGATTGAAAAAACCAGAACGTTTTACCTCGAATCGAACATGACTCTGCCTGAAAAGGCCAAATTGCTAAAGCATTTCGACATTGTTGCTGGGGATCTGAAAATTAAAGAGGCTGTTAATGGAGATTATGAGGAAATTTACGAAAGAACTGTTGATACGTATCGGATGCTGAAGAATTCAAACAGCAGAACAACATTCTCAAAAATAGTCCTCCCTGAGAGGTTTGACCTGGAGGATGTTATACATAGGGCGTATGGTATAACGGACTATGTAAAATGTTTTGTTCTTCAACCTGTGTTTGGTTCTGGCATACAAAACATTTTAAAGCTTCAGGAAATGATGCTTGAATTCAGAGACACGAGAGTGATTCCTCAAACCCACAAATATATGGGGGTGAAATGATGAGAATAGGTGTTAGCGAGAAATTCAGCGCAGCACATTCAATTCCGGGTCATGAGAAGTGTGGAAAGATTCACGGACATAACTTCAAGGTTGAAATTGAGATAGAAGGAAATATCAGGGAGAACGGGATGGTCATGGACTTTTTTGATCTCAAAAAGCATTTAAAGGAGACCCTGAAAGATTTCGACCACAGACTTCTCAATGAGATAATTGAAATTCCCACTTCAGAAAATATCTGCCTTGAGATAATGAAAAGGCTTCAGGAGAAGGGAATAGAGGTTGTTAGGGTTAGAGTTTACGAGAATGAGGACAAGTGGGCAGAGATTAAAAAATAAAAAAATTAAGATAAAAATTTCCATTATTATCTGTTTCTTCTCAGGATATAAAGAGCTGCTCCAGCTCCGGCAATCCCTGCAAACAGTTCAAATCCTGGGCTCTTTTCTGCTTCTTTTTTTTCAGCCTCGGGAGTTTCTTTCACGACAGATGGAGTTTGCTCTTTCTCAGCCTCAAGTGATTTCTCCTGTTTGAGCTTCTCAGCCTCGTATTTGATCTTTATGAGCGATGATTTCAGCGGTGCCCATCCGTACCAGAAGCTGTAGTCAGGATTCATGTGAAATGCTCCCTGAAATGTCCTCATTCTGTACTCCAGGAACATCAGGTAAAGTTCCTCTTCTATTGGCGTGTTGACCTCATAGAACTGCAGCAGATCAGGAGCGTACTTCCACCCCTCTGGTTTCTCAAGAATGCCAAGATCATACAGCTCCTTTACAGTTCTTATTGCATCTGCAAATACCCTATCTGCCTCCCTTATCATCCTGTCTCCAGCCTCAAACTGCTCCCTTGCATAATTTTCAGAATGGCATTCGCTGCAAACTCTCAGCATTTTTTCTCTTTCAGCCTGCCACTCCTCCTTACTCAATCTCGCAACCTTTCCTGCCTTGACAACCTCAAACCTCTCAGTTGGGTTTCCGTTCTCATCAAGCACTCCGAGGGCTTGCAGAATTGTAACCCTGTCCTTCCACCACTCCTCGTCATCCTCAGGCACTCTTAAAGCCAGAAAGCCCCATGCTGTCATTACTCTGTGATTTCCATCTGGCATGTGACATGTCTGGCATTTTGGAGCTCTGCCTGTATCTCCTTCAATTCTGTAAATTACACCATGCTTTGACGTGCTCCACATCTCGTACTGGGGATGATCAAAGCCCATGTGACACGGCAGACAGGCTTCAGGCTTTTTAGCCTCCTCCTTGCTAAACCTGTGTCTTGTGTGGCATGAATCGCATGCCGCGGCACCATATCTGGACTGCTCCTCACCCTGAATTATGCCTATCTTGTGGCACCCGCTGCATCCCTTGAATCCTTCAAGGTTTTT
>JALURI010000245.1 GCA_027016965.1 Geoglobus sp. | reverse complement strand
ATCTTAACAGATGTTTTTCCTGATAATCCTTTGTAAGCAGGATATGCACACTTCTGATTGACAATTGCTCGGCCTCCTCTGGTGTCAGAATCGCATCGGCAAAAATCTTTCCACCATTCACCCTGCCGGTAATAGCAACTATCATCTTCTCCACACAATTACCTCTGTATTCATTATAAATTGACGGAAATACAACCACATCTCCTGTTGAGTTAGAATCGTTGATGCTGAGAAAGGCCATCTCTGTTTCATCCTTTGTATTTACCTTTTTAACACTGAGGATCATTCCCACAACAGTAACCCGGGTATCCTCCGGCAGGCGCTCTAAATCCATAAGTCGGGCGGTTGATATTTTTTCAATCAAATCGACATAGTTATTGATTGGATGTGTGCTCATATAAAAACCGAAAACCTCTTTTTCATATTCTGACCTGTCAATATCATCCCATTCAGGACGCTTTTCAAGCCTGTAGTATTCATCCTCACCATGCGATTCAGAATCCCCAAACAAACTGCTCTGTCCGGATTTTTTGTCTGCAAGGAGTTTGCCTCCATACTCCATTGCAGACTCAACATTGTCAAACAGAGTACTTCTCGTCTCTCCAAAGCAATCCATTGCACCAGCCTTTATCAAACTCTCGATGACGCGTCTGTTTACAACACGGAGGTCAACCCGGGAGGTAAAATCAATAAAGGATTTGTACTTACCACTCTCATTGCGAACCCTCACTATCTCCATAGCCGCATTCTCACCCACATTTTTTATTGCAGACAGGGCATACTGGATCCGATCATTTTTCACCTCAAAATAAACTCCGCTCTCATTTACAGACGGTGGTGCAATAGGTACTCCCATTCTCTTTGCTTCAAGCACATACTCGTGTATCTTATCAGTATCATGAAGCTCACCTGATAATAAACTGCATATATAATAAACCGGATAATGCGCTTTGAGATATGCTGTATGAAATGCGAGAACAGCATATGCTGTTGAATGAGATTTATTGAACCCGTATCTCCCGAAGGTTTTCATCATCTCAAAAATATCTTCAGCCACATACTTTTTAACATTTCTTTCAACAGCCCCTTTTATAAACCGTTCCTTTAATTCTTCTATTATCTCCGGCTTTTTCTTTCCCATTGCCTTCCGCAAATTATCAGCCTCAGCCATTGAAAATCCACCAATCTTTCTGGCTATTTCCATCACCTGTTCCTGATATACAATAACTCCATAGGTGCTTTCAAGTATCTCCTTCAACCTCGGATCAGGATATCTGATCGGCCTGTTACCGTTTCTTCTCTCTATGAACTCATCAACCATCCCACTGTCAAGAGGACCGGGTCTGTAGAGAGCAAGTATCGCAATAATGTCTTCAAAGTTCTTTGGTTCAAGCCTCCGGAGAAGGCTCTGCATTCCTCCGCTCTCAAGCTGAAATACCCCGAGACTCTCCCCTTTTGAAAGCATTTCATAAACCTTTTTATCACCAAGATCAAGAGAATCCATATCAGGCGGTTCATGTCCGGAGTCAGAGATCAACTTCAGACAGCGATCTATAACTGTTATGTTTTTCAGTCCGAGAAAATCCATTTTCAGGAGGCCCACATCCTCAAGATACTTTGCCTGATACTGAGTTGAAACAACTCCACTTTTCGGGTCTCTATATAGAGGAACTATCTCGGTAAGATCAACCGGGCTTATTACAACACCCGCTGCATGGGTTGAAGGATGCCTTACCAGCCCATCAAGTCTGCCTGAAATATCAAAAAGTTTTTTAATCCTCCTGTCATTTTCTATCAATTCTTTAAGTTCGTAGGAGTTTTCCACCGCCTCCCTGATCGTTATATTGTGCCTCTGAGGAATCATTTTTGCAATTCTATCAGCTTCTGAGGGAGACATATCAAGTGCGCGGGCAACATCCCTGATGACCATCCGCGGTTTCATGGCCCCAAAGGTTATTATTTGTGCAACTTTTTCCTCGCCATACCTCTCCCGGACATAATTGATAACCTCATCCCTCCTCTCTCCATCAAAATCAATGTCAATATCCGGCATTGAAACCCTCGAAGGATTTAAAAACCTTTCAAACAGAAGACCGTATTTAAGAGGATCAACATTCGTTATACCGAGGGCATATGCCACAATTGAGCCAGCAGCACTTCCCCTGCCAGGTCCCACCCCTATACCATTTTCCCTGGCGAACCTGATAAAGTCGTGGACTATTAGAAAATACGTACTGAATCCCATATTTGCAATTACCTTCAGTTCCATCTGGGCTCTCTGAGCGACCTTCTCAGTTATTTCCCTGTATCTTTTTCTCAGTCCTTCCTCTGTGAGTTTTTTCAGATAGGATTCAGGAGTGAACCCGGAAGGAACGGGGAAACCCGGAAGGTGGGGCCTGCCAAGTTCGAGCGAGAT
>JALURI010000244.1 GCA_027016965.1 Geoglobus sp. | reverse complement strand
AGGCTAAGAAAAAATACAGATTCGCATACATCACAAGAAATGCTCTTTACAGGGTTCATTCTACCCATAGCAACAACATTACAATGCTTGAACTTCAGGACTTCAGACCAAGGGTATGGATGAATCCTGAATCAGCCAGAGAAAAGGGTATCGAAGAAGGAGATCTGGTAGAGGTTTACAATGATAGAGGCCGAGTTTATGGATATGCGGTTTTTGATCCCGGACTGCACAGAAATGTTGTGATATTTGAGCAGGGCTGGTGGAGCAGGTATCTCAGGGGAACCTCATACAATACTCTGACATATCCATGGATCAAGGCAACACATCTCGCCTATTTCGTTCCCGGAATCTGGGAACCCACGACAGCCTGGAATGAGGCTGCTTGCGATGTCCGGAAAGTATGAGGTGGTGAACTTGGTCAGATATGGAATGGTAATAGATCTCAGCAGATGTATAGGATGTAGGAGCTGTGCTGTGGTATGCAAAATGGTGAACTCAGTTCCACCTGGAACATGGTGGCAGAGAGTTGAAACTGTTGGATCTGAAGAGCACATGGTTCCAACCGGAGAATATCCAGATCTATCTGAGGTCTTCCTTCCGGTTCCCTGCATGCACTGTGAAAATGCTCCCTGTGTGAAGGTATGTCCTGTTGGAGCTACATGGCAAAGAGAAGATGGAGTTGTTCTGGTGGACTTTGAAAGATGCATAGGGTGCAGATACTGCATGACTGCATGTCCATATGGAGTCAGGCAGTTCAACTGGCAGGATCCGGATGAGAACTTTAAACAGGGTTTTGAGGTAGCAGGATTCGAAGAAAATGAATACAAGGATAAGGGCTACAGATATGGCTACCCGGTGAATCACAGAACCGAAGATGGAAGGCTTGTCTATACACCCAAGCGACCCAAAGGAGTTGTGGAAAAATGTACGTTTTGCGTTCAGTTTATTGACAAGGGACTCGCTCCAGCATGTGTTAGAGGATGCCCTGGAAATGCCAGAGTGTTTGGAGATTTAGATGACCCAGACAGTGAGATCTCAAAAGTGCTGAAAGACAGAAACGTTTTCAGACTCCAGGAAGAGCTTGGAACAAAACCCAAGGTTTTCTACATACCTCCACCCAAAAAGGAAGGGAGAGGGAGTGTGAAATATGATGAGAAAATATAATATTGCCATCATTATACTTGCAATACTTGCCATCATTGGAGTGGCTACCTGGATCTATCAGATACAGAAGGGGCTCATTCTGACCAATATGCGAAATTCGTTTACATGGGGATTATACATAGCACTCTGGGCATTTTATGTTGGTACTGCAGCAGGTGGTCTCGTTGTCTCTTCAGCAATATACATTTTTGGAGCTAAACAGCTGAAACCAATTGCTCCTGTAGCTTCACTGACAGCATTCATATTTGCCATCGCAGCAATGCTCATGATCCTTCCAGACCTGGGAAGACCGGACAGAATATTCAACCTGTTCCTCTATCCAAATTTCACATCTCTTATCCCCTGGGACTTCCTTGTACTCTCAATATATGCGGTTATATCTGCGGTTTACACATATGTTCAGCTAACACCAAAGATTGCTCAGGAAGGAATAAAACTCCCATTTGGTAAAACAATCATGAGAAAAGATGTTACAGAGCAGGAAATTGAAAAAATTAAAGAAATATCAGAGAAGAGAGCAAGAAAAATTGCACCAGTAGCTCTTCCATTTGCCATCCTTATACATACGGTAACAGCATGGGTTCTTGCAACCCAGCTATCGAGACCATGGTGGTATGGAGGTCTCTTAGCCCCGACCTTTATTGCAGCTGCCTTAGCTGCCGGTCCTGCGGTTGTGATACTTGCATCTCTGATAGCCTATGGTTACAGGAAAGAGCTTTCAGATACATATCGCCTACTCGCCAAGGTATCTGCATTTTCAACAGTTGTCCTTCTATTCATGTATTACAACGATTTTGTTGTCAGATACTGGTGGCAGAATGGCAGAGAATACGATGCCTTAATGATTGTAATCAGAGAATACCTTTCAATACACGCAACAGAAATAGTCTTTATGATCCTTGGAGTCTTCATTCTTGCAACACGATACCGTTCAGTTTCAGGACTCGTTTCAGGAGCCTTGGCAATTAACATAGGAATTCTGGCTCACAGATTCCTCCTGATTCCTCCAGCCTATAACATTATCCCATTCAGAGTACCGGTTATACTCGGAGCGGAAAGTGTTGAATGGAGCTATCCAATAGCAGTTGGAGAGATAAGAGGCACATTCATGAATCCGGAACCGGTATTTACAGCGTTCTGGAACTATGTCCCTTCTCCAGTGGAAATAATGATCTCTATAGGCATATTTGCAATTATCTCGCTGATACTCCTGTTCCTGCTAAAAGCACTACCAATTAATACAGACCTGCGG
>JALURI010000243.1 GCA_027016965.1 Geoglobus sp. | reverse complement strand
TGTTCCGGAAGTGCTGAAAGAAGCTGATTTTCTATTTCTCAGAAGTATGGGGTTCAATTTCATACGTCTTTCCCGGTTCTGATACGTGCTTGAGCCCGAACAGGGAGAAATCAATGGGGACTACATTGCAAGAACCGCACGGCTTCTTGACTGGGCATGGAATTACAGAATGTATGTGGTGATAGATATGCATCAGGATATTTATTCTCCTGAGTTCAGCGGCTGCGGTATGCCGAAATGGACTGTAAGAACTGAAGGGATGGAATACATCATGCTCAGTCCCTGGTGGATGAATTACATAAATCCTTTTTATGAGCCTCTGTCCTTTACAGTAAATTCCGGAATTTTTTTCTCCGGCCTCGGTGGATTGAACAATCGTGAGGGAAAACAGTGTACTTCCCCCACCTTTATCAACTTGACGTCCACAAAGGCGCGCTCTATTCAGGGAACATGTGGTACCTTGAACAGTGGACAAAATATCGTCGCATGGAGGTGGAGAAACAGGAACCCGTTACAATCATGCCGGGTGATTTTGGAGCCTCATCTGAATATCCTGAAAATCTCACATATATTGGGCACATCCTTGAAATGATGGATACCCTGGCACAGGATGGGCTCACCGGGAATATGGACCAGGAGGAGGCTTCAGTATTGTTGATTCACAGCGCATTCCCACAAGCGTAACAGGAGTGTTAAAACAAACTTATGCCAGGAGAGTACCGGGAGATGTCATGTCTCAGCGTTATAATGCAGGCAAGGTACCTATGAGGTGAAATTCAGAGCATGTGATGCAGGCAGTAACGAAGTAAAATTGTTTGTGAACGAGTTAGTTTATAAAAATGGATATTCAATTTATCTGGATGATAAGGATGTGAATTCTTTTATTCCTGTGGAAGGGGAATCTTTGTGTTTACTGTGCCTGTTGATGGAGAAGTTCACGTTTTAGAGGTTACAAACAGATAAAAAAGGTGTATACTAATACCTATGGCATCTGCAAGGAGATTTCCAAGAGCTCCATTGAAAATTCCTGTTCTTTACGGTCCAGGTGAGCTTACCCACCGGGGGTGGACGCATGTAATTGGTGAGGGAGGTATGTACCTTGAAGGGGAAAAAGTTTTTTACAAGGGCACAGGCCTGATTCTTCAGTTTCGTCTCCCCGGTCACCCTGCAGATACTGTGACAGAAGGCAGGGTCGTGTGGACGATAGTTAAGGGAACTTATGGCGTTTACAGAGGTCCCGGCATGGGGATAGAGTTTATCGGAATTGACCAGCGCAGCAGAGAGAGCATCAAACAGTACGTTCAGGAGAAAAAAGAGATTCTTGAGAAAATTTTATACCTCCTTGATCAGACATCTCCTCCCGTAAAAGAGATAAACGATCTCCTCACACGGACTTACATAAAAGATTACAAGTCCTTTGACGACCTCAGGCAACAGGTGAGACATCATCTCAAATACTTTGAGGTGGACAGGCCCGCTGATCTGCAGGATCAGTGAACTGCTTTAAAAGCGCCCTGTGTGATTGGAGTGGAATAGCCATCCCTGTGACAGTTTGTGCACACATCCATGTTTACTTTTTCCGGATAAGGAAATTTTTCCTCAGCGTGAAGTCTTCCGGGACCGTGACAACTTTCACACTGAACGCCGTTAAAGAATTCCGCAAATTTTTTGCCGGGAATTTTAAATCCCCGCCCCCAGAATGCAAGGTGGCATCTGCCGCAGGACGGGTCATGCTCCCGGTTAACAGATTTTATCACCTTCCATGCTGAAGCATGAGGTGTTTTTGACCATTTGTCTGCAATTTCCTGATGACACTCAGCACATTTTTTCCATCCTGTGTACTGCGGCGGAAACTGATTCACGGTTTCAGGAAGAGGGAGTTCTTTTGTCAAAAAATCTCCTGTGCCTTTAAGTGGAGCAATGTCAGCAATGTCCGGAATCTCTCCTGAAGGGGTGACCTTACTGAAGAGGTTCACCTTTGATGGATACCGCCAGGTTCCTGGTGTTCTCACCAGGAAGGTATAGGGGAGAATCTTCAGTGGTGCGTAATCAAATCCACGCTCTCCTGTATTGAATACAAAAAGAACGCTCCCTTTTTTGATGCTCACTGCTGAAAGAAGGCGCCTCAACCAGCCGTCAGGAGCGTCAGCAAGTATGACGAGAATAGAAGGTTTTTCCCTTTCAACAAGCCATTGAATATATTTTGCACATTCACGTGATCCCAGAGATCTTATACCCGGATGCTTAAATGCAGGCGAATGAGTTACGCCTGTTATAAAAATTTTTTCCCCGTCCCTTTGTACAGTTCTGAATTTTTTAAAAAGGTGCTGTCCCTTTTCGCTTATCAGACACGCCGAAAGAATCGCAACCCCTCTCTTTTCAGCCATGTGAACGAGGTATTCCCTGTCCCATGCTGTTTCAAACCG
>JALURI010000242.1 GCA_027016965.1 Geoglobus sp. | reverse complement strand
AGTCTGGACAGCATTTGCAGAGAATGACTCAGTTGCATATGAACTTGCCGAGAAAATGAAAGAAAAGGTACACCTTTACTTCTCAACACCCGAGGATGTAGAAATCGATGGATTAAAAACCTACAGAGTTTTCGGAAATGGGAGAGTTCACTACTTCTTCAGCTTCCAGAATCAGGTGGTGTGGGTTGAATTTTCAAATCCGGATCAGGATTATCACGCCATGGTAATCGATTACCTGTTTGGGGAGGGAGAGATAGAAAAATATATTAAATAACACCGTTTAATGGTCATTGTGCCAATGGAGGTTGAAAGGGCAAAGGCAATGAGATGTGACATCTGCGGGAGACTGATCAAGGAGCCCCTTTTTGTGAAAACATGCTGCAACAACAAACCAAAAGCTTTCTGCAGCAGGCAATGCTATGACAGGTGGAAGAGAGAGTGGCTCAGAAATCAGGAGCAGATAGTGGGAAGATCAAGAGCCTTTCTTTAGCTGCCTTTTGCTGAAATAACAATATAAATCCCAAACAGAATGAGTGTGAGATAAAAATATGCTACCGGTTCAAGCCTCTGCCCAAGAATCAATATTGAAAGGATTGTTGAGCCAACAACTTCACCAAGAACACTCCCTGTAACTGTTATCACCTTCATCCTCCTTATCAGATAATTGAGTACTGTATGTCCAGCCGACATCGGAATCAGAGCAAGAAGGGTAAAGAAGACATATGTTTCCTGTGGATATCCAATCAGGGGCGTATTTGTGATGATCGAGAAAGCAAATGTTGTTATTGATGCAAAAAGATAGGTTGAGGTTATATACTCTTTAAATTCCACATCTCTCGCAAATTTTGCCGTTGTGAAGTAAAACCCGCCTGAAACTGCACCCACAAAAGCCATCACGATTCCATAGCTGTCAGCATAAAAGTCAGCACCGCTCAGCAAGTATATCCCGACAATTGCAACTACACTCCCTACCACCTCATTTACTTTCAATCTCTCTCCAGCAAATCTTGCAAAAATTCCTGAAAATATGGAGTGAGTTGTAACTATTGCCGTGCTTAGAGCGACTGAGGCATGAAATAACGATTCAATCCATGATGACATGTGGACAGCAAGAAAAAAGCCTGCGAAAGCCGAATATTTCAGTGTTTTTCGATCCCCGGGAAACTTTCTGTAAAGAATGAGAAAAATAGCTGATGAAATTGCAAATCTCCAGAAACCTGTAGCTATCCCTGGAGCGTTAGCCAAAACAGCAAATATTGATGCTGTTGAAACAGCTGAAACGGCAATGAGGAGAAGAACGTAGTTAATCATCTAAAAATAATGGGTATTGAGGCAAATTTAACACTTCTGGAATTGTTCGAAAAAAGAGCCAAAAGGTTTAATTTCGATTAATGATAATCGCGGTTATGAAATTTGAAATCAAGAATAGAATGGGAGTGCTGATCGACTATTCCGGAAATCAGGTTTCATGGGTGATTTACGAGAATGAAGGTAATTCAATCCACCTTGTTGAAACTCACACAGCCAAAGGTTTTGAGGGGAGAGGATTTGCAGGTAGAGTGGTCAAAGAGATGCTTGATTATTCCGAGAGTAACTTTCAAAGAATAAAGATCTCGTGTCCATACATAAAGCGTCAGATAGCAAAAAAAGACTGTAAGAGCGATAAAATTGAATACACTGAGCTTTTGAAGCTGAAAGAGAGCATAGACTTTTTCAACAAATATCACGAGCCTGAGGCAAAGGCAGAGTATGTCGGATACAGAGATGGGCTCGTCAAAGTCAGGTTCTCAGGCTACATGTGTTTGACGTGCGGTGTTTACGATTACTTCGAGGACATAGTAGTCGACATCAACGCTGAGATCGTGGAATATGAGGAAGAAGAGGATGGAAGCTTTATTGTCATCTACAGGCTCAGGAGGCTTTAGTCGAAAATAACCTTCTTTAGCTCGGTCCAGTACACATCCACCTTTCTTTTCATTTCACCATCCATCTCAACAACATCAGGCCAATCCCTCTCATAACCTTCTTCTTTCCACTTCTTTGTTGCATCTATCCCCAGCTTTCCACCCAGATTTGGTCTGTATGTTGCATGGTCAAGACTGTCGAGTGGTGAGTCCGGAATCACGACAACATCCCTCGCAGGATCAAACCTGCTCGTAACTGCCCACATAACCTGGTTCATGTCGTGAATGTTGATGTCATCATCAACGACAATGACAATCTTGGTCAAGCTAAGCATTCCTGTTCCCCAGATTGAGAACATAACCTTTCTCGCATGTCCGGGATAGCGCTTCTTTATGGAAACTATCACGAGGTTGTGAAATGTCGCTGAGATTGGCAAATTCATGTCCACAATCTCGGGATGAATCATTCTGATCACTGGAAGAAAGATTCTTTCCGTTGCCTTCCCAAGCCACGCATCCTCCATAGGAGGTTTACCGACAATCGTTGTGTGGTAAATTGGATTTTCGCGGTGGGTTATGCACTCAACGTGGAAAACAGGATATGATTCAGGAGGTGTGTAATAGCCGGTGTGATCTCCGAACGGTCCCTCCATCCTGAATTCATTTAGTTTTACATGACCTTCAAACACGATTTCAGCCATTGCAGGTACCTGCAAATCAACAGTCTCGCAATCAACCATTTTTAACCTCTTCTTTCTGATGAACCCTGCAAACATGAACTCGCTCATGTTTTCTGGTAGAGGGGCGGTTGAGGCATAGAGTATGGCAGGGTCCACCCCTATGGCAACAGCAACCTCCAGCCTGTCCACTCTCATCTCCTTCAGCTTCCTGTAATGCAAAGCCCCATGCTTGTGGATCTGCCAGTGCATACCTGTTGTTTTCTCATCAAAAACCTGCATTCGATACATTCCAGCGTTCAGAATCCCTGTTTCGGGGTCCTTGGTAATGACAACCGGGAAGGTGATGAACCTTCCACCATCCTGAGGCCAGCACTTCAAAATCGGGAACTTGAACAGATCGGGGTTATGATCAACAACCTCCTTCACAGGACCGTTTTTAACCTTTTTCGGAATGAAACTCATCAGGTCTTTTGCTGAAGAAAGAACTTTCAGTCCATCAAGAACTGACTCAGGCTTCATTCTTGCAAGCTCCACCAGCCTTTCCCCAATGCTCTCAAGCCTCTCTGTTTCTAAAGCAAGCTTCATTCGCCTTTCGCTCGCAAAAGCGTTTATCAATACAGGAATGCTGTAGCCCTTCGGATTTTCGAAGAGCAGAGCCTTCCCGTTCTGCTTCACAACTCTGTCAGCGATTTCAGTTATCTCAAGCTCAACGCTCACCTCCCTACTTATTCTGGCAAGCTCTCCTTCCTGATCAAGCTTTTCGATGAATTTTCTGAGGTCCTCGTAGGCCATGGTGGTCTTTTGAATGGGGTAGATAAAAAGATTGTTATGACGAGTTTGGGTCTCAGGCAAAATGTGCCATTTACCATCGCAAAACACCCCTCAGCAACTCTTAACTATTTTCGTGTACAACACACAGAACATGAAAACCATAACGATTTCTGATGAAATTTACGAAAAACTCCTCAGACTTAAGGGAAAAAAGTTTCAGTGCAATAATTGATGAGCTGATCTCTAAAAATGTGGAAAAATGGATTGAAATGCTGATTAAAACGGCAGAGACTACAGGATATGAAAATGAACTTGAGAGGATATCCAAGAACATTAGGAAGAACTTCAGGATGAGACTATGAAACTTTTGCTCGATACTTCATTTCTGATAGAACTTTAAAAGAAAAAACAGATCGGCCATATACGAGCTTGAAAGGAGGAAATATAAATGTGAGGACATTCTTGTGAGCGAGCTGACAGTGTATGAGCTAATGCTCGGTGCAAAATTTGTATGGAAAACACATGGACATCTTGATCGCATTCAGCGATGATGACTGCGAGATTCTCACGTTTGATAAAGACTTTGAAAAGCTAAAAGAAGTGGGTGTGAGGGTTAAGGTGCTTGATAGGTAAAAACTGAAGACATGCCACAACAACATCTCTCTTTCCTTCGGGATATCTCGGTTAAACTCCTCTTTTATGCCTAAGGTCTTCACAACGCATCTATCAAAAATCATCAGAACTCAAAAAGATCCCTCTGCCCTATCTTCTGCCTGAGCTTTTCCACAGTCTTCCACTTTTTCCTGACTATTTCCGGGATCTCACCTTCCCTCAGCCTTTCCTCCAGCCACTTTCTCGTTCTTTCGTCTGAGGCGTAACCACTCCCGAAATCGCCATATTTCTTTTTCAGCTCCTCAATGATTTTGTCCCTCAAAGTTTTGGCAATGATTGACGCAGCAGCAACTATTGCCTCCCTCTCACCGTTGTGCATCGCTATGATCCTTTTTCCTGTCAGCTTTTCAAGCTCACTCGAAAGTCGATCTGGTTTTACATCAAAGCTGTCTACGTAAACAACATCAGGGTTGAGCTTTGAAATGATTAAAGCACAGCACTCTTTCAGAATCTCATTTATCGTCTTTTCGCTCATTTTTGAGTCAAGTTCGGATGGAGAAAGGATAACCACCTCATGATCAACAATTTCTCTGAGTCTCTCAGTAATTTCTTCCCTTCTCGCAGGAGTGAGCTTTTTCGAGTCTTTAACTCCCAGTAATTTTATCAGCTTAGTCTCGCTTTCATAACAGGCAGCACCACAGACTACAAGGGGACCAATAACCGGCCCCTTCCCGGCTTCATCAATTCCCGCAATCCTCATCTCAGTTCTCCAACCTATTCACAGCTTTAACAGGATTTTAATCCACGATATGGAAAAAGATTTTGGTGTTTGCACTACTGTCTTTTCGTGGAGTTATCTTCCCCCTCAAAAAACCATCTTCGAAATTTGATAAAAAAATCCATTTTGATGGGTTACATTAACGAAACTTAGCTGAAGTGATCATCTATATTAACCCTACAGTAGTGAATTAAAAAAGCATGAGACCGATGTCGTCCCTTGACATATCAATTGTCATGGATGAAATCCTGGATAAGATTGAGGGTGCAAGAGTTGATAAAATCTACCACCACATCCCCGATGAGATAAGGATAAAGCTCAGAGGAAATGAAAGAATCGATCTTGTAATTGAGACGGGAATGAGATTTCACCCAACAAGATTTCCAAAGGAAAGTCCCAGATTTCCATCTTCATTTGCGATGCTTCTGAGAAAGCATCTGGAGAATGGGAGGCTTGTTGAAATAAATCAGCATAGCTTTGACAGGGTGATTGTGCTGAGCGTTGAAAGGGAAGAGAGAAAGCACGTAATTGCAGAGCTTTTTTCAAAAGGGAACGTAATTCTGACAGATGATGATTTTAGAGTTATAATGCCTTTAAAACATAAGATAAAGACCGGATCTCTGTATTCATTCCCTGAACCAAGACCGAGTCCAAGAGAGATCAGGGATGTCAGCGAATTAAGGAATATACTGAGAGACAGGGAGGTTGTGAAGAGTATAGCTCTCAATCTTGGAACAGGAGGACTGTATGCTGAAGAAATTCTTGAGAGAGCTGAGGTCGACAAAAACAAAAAGGGTGATGAACTAAGTGATGAAGAAATCGAAAGAATTCTGGAGGCAATTCATGAGATATACGCTCCGGATGAGATCAATCCCCATATAGTTCTTGATAAGGGAAATTTCATTGATTATCAGCCCGTTGAGCTTCTGAAATATGATAAACTCGAGAAAAAGTACTTTGATACCTACTGGGAAGCGATTGACACATTCTTCTCCTCAAAAACAGTTCAGAGAGTTGAAGAGATGGAAAAAAGAAATGAGGTGCTTGAGAGACTGAAGACCAGATACCGAAGTCAGCTTGAGGCAAAGAAAAGGTTTGAGTCTGAAATGGAAAGGCTGAAAAGAACCGGAGATCTGATATATGAAAACTATCAGAAAATTGAGGCAATCCATTCAGAATTCAAAAGAGCAGTAGAAGACAGGAAATGGAAAGAGGTTGCTGAGATAGTGGAAAAAGAGAAGAAAAAGGGGAATCTGAAAGAGGTCATTAAGCTGATCCCTGAGGAAAATGCGGTAGATGTTGAGATTGATGGACATGAGATCAGGCTCTGGCTAAGAAAGTCGATACATGAAATTGCTGATGAATATTACTCAAAAGCAAAGAAATTCAGGGAGAAGCTGAATGGAGTCCTCATCGCTCTCAGAAAAACTCAGGAAGAGATGGAAAGAGCTGGAGAACTGGAAGAGAGGAGACATCTTTCATCAATCAGAGTTGCAAGAAAAAGAGAGTGGTATGAAAGGTACAGATGGTATTTCACATCAGAAGGATACCTTGTCATTGGTGGTAGAAATGCTGAAATGAACGAAGAAGTGGTTTCAAAGCACATGGAAAGAAAAGATCTCTTTTTCCACACCGAAACACCTGGTGGAACGGTTGCAATTTTGAAAAATGGGAAGAATGCTGGAGAAAAAAGCATAGCTGAGGCGTGTGAATTTGCAGCCATTTATTCTGCTCTCTGGAAGGAAGGTAAGCACAGCGGAGAGGTGTACTATGTTCTACCAGAGCAGGTGAAAAGGGCGGCAAAGGCTGGAGAGTATTTGCCAAAAGGAGGTTTCTTCATTGAAGGGAAGAGAAACTACAGAAAGGTTTCACTAAAAGCAGCTGTTGGTGTTGATCTGAAAAATCTCAGGCTTCTTGGCGGGCCTGTTGATGGTGTTGCAGAACATTCAGATTACTGCATTGTTCTTGAAATCGGGGATACTGGATTTAACGAGATGAGCATTCAGATTGCAAAAAAGCTGGTTGAAATGGCAAAAGAGGAGGAGAGGCATATTGTCAGAGGAATAGCAACTCCTGATGAGATTGCAAAGTTTTTGCCTCCCGGAAAGTCAGGAATATTATCTCTTCATGCAGTTGAGAAACAGTAATATTGCCTAAAAACAGCATCAGGATATGGAGTTAGAGCAGCCCGGATTCAGATCAAATCTGAGGATAACTGTTTTCTATCACGGTGAGTTTGGGGAGAGGTTCATCGCAAATCTCATGAACTACAGAAACTCGTGTCCATCTTTCGGAGCATGCGGTATTGATGGATGTGTTCAGTGCAAGGAAAATGTTTACAGCTTTTCAAAAAACATAATTGCCTCTTTTGGGATGATAGACCCACTAAACATGCCCGATTTCATTGAAGAGCCTGATGACTTTCTACCAAAGGAAATTCCAAAGGCTGACATAGCCATTGCCATAAACCTCCATCCCGATATTCTGATATCGCTCCCTGAAAGGATTTCAGAGCTTGGATACAGCGCATATATCGTTCCTGTTGAGGAGCCGAGATGGTGCAGTGCAGGGCTCGCAAAACAGATTAAAGAGAGATGTTCAGAAATCGGAATTGAATTTGCCGCTCCAAAGCCATTCTGCATACTGAACGAAAGGGAAGAGCATTCCACAATAAACAGATTTGTCAGAGAAATGAGTATGGGATACCCCAAATTCGAGATAGACATTGAAAAAACAGATGGCTGGAAGAAAATAACCGGTGTCAGAATAGCCAGAAGTCAGCCATGCGGTTGTGCCTGGTATGTTGGTATTAGGCTGAGAGAGCTTGAATTCTCGGAAATAAGAGAGCTCTGGGATGTTGTTGCCGAAGCTCACCACAGCTATCCATGCACGGCAAGCATGGAGAAGGACAATGAGTACCGTGAAACAATTCTACACATTGCTGGATATGCAGTCAGGCATGCAGTTGATAAGGCAGTGGGCTACAGGGGGGATGAGGAGGTGCCTGAACACATAAAGCACATCATCTACAGTGATAGAAGGTGAGATAATGAAAATCGAGGTTTACGGGATTGATGTTCATGCCTCCGGAAAAGGGA
>JALURI010000241.1 GCA_027016965.1 Geoglobus sp. | reverse complement strand
ATCAATCTTTTCTACCAGTTTTAAGCATTTCAGATAAAATTCAAGGGATAGATTTTCTCTCAAATCATTTAACGCATTTGAAATGGCATCACTGTCGATTCTGACAGGGTAAGTTCTCGAAAACACTGGCTCGTTTATGCCAAAATCCTCAAGCTGTTTCTCAAATTCCTCAATTACAGAGACTATTTCTTTTTCGATTTCTCCTGTGATCTCTCTGCTTTTCATAATCTTCAAAAGTTCATCTGCAGTCAGTGTCACCCTGATGCCAGACAGCCTATTTTCAATCTCGTCATTTATCTTACCCTCAAGTTCATTAATTACTCCCTCTACACTCCTGATTCTGTCAATCTTTCTGTAAAATTTCTCAAGTTCAAGGAGTTCATTGAGAATGCTCATGTATTTACTATCCCCATGTGTATTCATCTCAAGTTCAGCAAGGGCTCTGAAAGAATCGATGCTGTTGAGAAGTGGAGAGAGGAACATTTCAGGTGCAAAGCTTTCAGGAGATATATCCCTGACAAAGTCATTCAGAACAATTGGGTAGGAGAGCTCATCTCTTTCTCTTAGAATGTGGCATATTTCAAGTCTTGAAGCTTTTTCAAATTCTTCATCACTTCTGGCAACAAAAACCCTGTCACTGAAAAATGTCTTTTTAACCTCCACTCTTTCAAGTATGCCCACCTTTTCGAAATCAACCTTCTTCGAGATATCAATTAGCCTTTTAACATGTTTTTGCCTTTTCTGAATGAGCTCTATGTCCGTAACTGGCATAAACCTTCCAATCTCTTCGTTAGCCTCACTATGGAGACATTTTGAAATGAGGTAGCTTTTAATCCGGGAATAGATCTTTCCAGCATCACCGCTGAGCTTCAGCATCAACACCTCAAAGGATCATGTACTTTTCAAGTTTTTTGATCGCATTATCAGGGCTGTCAATTTCTATGATCTTTCTCACTTTTCCTGAAAGCATGAGCAAAAGTTTATCTGAGATCTCAAGCACATCCTCAATTCTGTCATGAGAAATCAGGGTAATCCCTGATGTCTTCTTCTGTTTTTCTATTGCATAAATTATTCTTTCAGCATTTTCATCGCTCAATCCCTGAAAGGGTTCGTCAAGCAAAAGATACGACGGCTCAGAAAGAATTGCCCTTGAAAAAACCACCATCTGTCTTTCTCCTCCACTGAGAACTCTTGCCTTTCTCCTGCCAATCTGCTCGAGTTCCGGAAATATTTTAACAGCATCCTCAAAATTTCCTGAGATCTCTATATTCTCTTTTACCGTCAGATCCTCTGCAACTCTCATCTTTTCTGGAGCCAGAACTATTCCAAGCCTGAATCTCCAGTAAGGGGGCATATCATCAAGGCTCATCCCATCAAGAGTGACGTTTCCGCTGTATTTCACAGCACCCATTACCGCCTTAAACAGAGTTGACTTTCCACTTCCGTTGGGTCCAACAACAAGCGCAATCTGCCCTTTATCAACCTCAAATGTGATACCTTTCAGCACTTCAAGCCCGTTAAATTTCACCCTTATGTTATCAGCCTTCAGCATAGAGCACACCATCTTTCAGCTGAATAAACCTTTCAGCAATCCCATACAAGATTCTTCTTCTGTGAGACGTGATGATCATTGAAACACCTTTCTCTTTCAAGACAAGGAGCTTGTTTCTGAGCATATCTGCATTTTCAACATCAAGACCCGCAAACGGTTCATCAAGCAGTAAAAGCTCTGCTCCGGTCAGATATGCTCTCAGAATCTCAAGCATTTTCAGCTCTCCCTGAGAAAGCCTGTCTGAACTTCTGTACAGGAGATGTTTGACATCAAATTCCCTGGCAATCTCTCCTGCCCGCTTAAAAGCTTCTTCTGCCTCGAGGTATCTCATGCAGGCTACTGCAAGATTCTCATGAAATGTCATGCTCCTGAAAGGTCGAGGTATCTGGAATGCATATGCCAGGCCGGTCTCAACAATTTCCCATGGGCTGGTATTTGTAATTTCCCTTCCTCTGAAAAACACGTTTCCGTTATCTGCTCTTTCAAGTCCAGCAATTATCCTGAGGAGAGTTGACTTCCCGCTTCCGTTGGGTCCATAAAGACATATCACCTCTCCCCTTTCAACTTCAAAATTTATGTTTCTTAGCAGGAGAACATTATCAACTCTTTTCACCAAGTCTTTTACCTTTAACATACACCCACCTTCCTATTTTTGGAGAAAGAATCAGAATCACAGAATAAATGATCCCCATTAGTCCCGGATAAATAGAATTCAATATTTTTGAAAGATAAACAAGTGCAAAGCTTGAAAAAACAGAAAGAAGTGGGTTTCCAGCTCCGATAAGTGAGGCGATGAACGGAAATACAGAAATTTCAATCGAAAATATTTCGGGAGAGATGTGGCCGAATTCAAGTCCATATATAACTCCAGCACTCCATGCCGAAATGCATGACAGAATAATTGAGAGAGCTTTTGTCTTTCTCAGATTTATTCCAACCGCTTTGGATGATGTTTCATCATCCCCAACAGCCTGCATGAAGTATCCGGATCTGGATCTCTCGACATACCTGTAAAGAATAAAAATAAGAACAAGAACCAGAGTTGCAGTGATATGAAGCTCTTTCTGTGGAAGGGTTGGAAAGCTGAAGCCAACTTCTCCTCCAGCCAGGTACCCCTCTTTCTCGAAAACCAGTTTTGGTGATGCCACCCAGACAAATATAGAGAAAACCAGGGTGAGAAAAACAAAGGCTGTTCTTCCTGTTAGTTCAGAGAAAAGGTAAAACAGGAAAAAGCTAAGCACACTTCCAGCTAAGAACAGCTGCATTGAGAGTTCAGTTGAAAAGATGTATCCTGCTGATCCAGCAAACACAGGAAAACCAAAGAGAAATGAATGTCCAATGCTTATTCTTCCAATTTTTTTCATGAAGAGCCATGAAATCGTTAGCAAAGCATAGATTGACATCAGAACGAAAAGCCAGCTGTAATATGGCGATACCGATAAAAGCATTCCGAAAGCAGCTATTGATGAGGCTTCAATTAGGGCTCTCCTCAAAGCAACACCCCCAGAAATTTTACACCTGCAAAGGAGATTGCGAGCAGAGAGATGTAATGAATAACTCCAACCTGTCTGAGCTGTGCGGTTAGTGCAGAGATTATTATGCCAGACAGCAAATACCCGAAACCGGTTGTTGGGCTGATCGCAAGTGTGCCTGAACTCAGAAATCCGGCAAGAACTGCACATGCTGATGTAAGGCATGTTGTTACTGTAAAAACTCTCTTAGTATTCACCCCGTAAAGTTCCGCAAGCTCATGATCGTTTTCAACAAACTTCATTTTGAGGCCGAAAGGAGAAAGATAAACCGCAAACACAAAAAGGTATGCCAGAATTCCAAGAATGGGAAGATATGCTGAATAATCAAAGCTGACAAGGTAGTAGTACGAACTTCTGTGGATTATTTCAAGACCTTTTTCAATGAGGATTCCAGCACCCAGACTCAGAATGGTTGCCTCGATTATACTTCTGCAAATTCGAGATATGGCTGATGCCATGAGGAAGCCAAAAACTGCTCCGGCAATCAAAGCCAGAAACGGGCTGGGAGTGAAGTAAGCAATGTACCCTCCAGCAGCAAAAAGACCTCCAAGAGAGAGGTTGAGAAATTTACCAATTCTGAAGTTTATTGAAATGAGAAGAGCCATCAGTGCTAATGTGAAAAAAGATATGAAAAAATTCAGGGCCATACAACATCAGATGTTTTGAATTCCTCGGGATAGAGTATTTCTATTTTGCCGTCAAAGTATTCTGCAATCATTCCTTTGAGCTTTTCAGTTCCCCACATTGCCTGGTGCTCTGAGTTAAATCTGTACACTCCACCTGCACCCTCAAACTCTCCATTTTCGAGGGCTTGAATTGTAGATTCTGTATCTCCTTTCCATGCCTGTGCAGCAATTAAAACAGCATCGTAGGTCAGAATTCCGGCATAGTTATTGGCTTCCTCTCCATACTTTTCCCTGTAATCCTCAAAATATGCCTTTGTAAAGCGGGTTTTTTCCACATTTTCAAGTGCAACACTCTGGAATGCTATGTGGTTCAACTTTATAGCCATGAGTGTTTTTGGAAGTGCCAGAACTCCGCCTACCGAGTAAACAAGTCCTTCACCACCTGCTTTTCTGTATGCCTTCACAAACTGGATTGCTGTCGCACCAGGGTCTCCAAGAATCACAACAGTCTCTCCATCTGTTGTTTTTGCCATCTCCTCAGCCTTCACAGCATAATCGTTGGGACTTGTCCTTGTACTTTTGTAATAAACTTCTCCAATTTTTTCTGCATCTATCCTCCCTTCAAATGCCCTTAACATCCCCTGGTTGAATGTTCTAAGAGGATCATATCCAACAAAATAGTATTTTCCGGTACCTGAAAGCTCAAGAAACTCTCCAGCCAGCACCCCCCAGTAAGTTGTGTTGTAGGCATTTCTGAAAGCAAATCTGTTATCATCTCTGACTGCTTTTTCGAGCTGAGACGTTGATGCAACACTTGCAATGTATATTTTTCCTGTCTCCTTTGCTGCTTCAGCACAAACAACACTTTGATCACTTGTGTATGCCCCAACAATTATGTCTGCCTGTTTTGCAAGCTCCATGAAAGCAGACTTTGCCTGCTCTGGAGTGGAGCCTCCATCAGCAACAATTATTTTCATCTCGTATTCTGAGAGTCCGTATTTTCTTACATGTTCTTCAGCCAAGTATGCAGCATTTTTCATGGCTTTTCCAGCTGGAGAGAATAATCCGGTTTCAGGAACTATAACACCTATGGTCAGGGTTGTTTTCTCTTCTTTCTGGGAGCATCCCGTTAAAAGAAATGATACTGTGAGCAAAACAATCAGAGGAGCCCATTTTAATTTCATGCTCATCACCTACAGGGGATTATTTAAATAATGTTTATAAGGGTTATGAGAATTGCTGGATGCCAAGAATTTTATAGTCCTTAAGAGGAGTGAGCCTATGGAGCTTGAAAAGCTCAGACACCTCTTGGAACACTGGATCAAACATAATGAGAGCCACACCCTCAAATACAGAGAGTGGGCTGAAAAAATCAGAAATGAGAGAGGTGACATTTCCAGAACAATCGAAGAAAGCATAGAATATTTTGAGAAGGGGAACGAGATTCTGAAAAAAGCTCTGGAGATGTTGAGATGATTGAGGCAATAAAAATAAATCTGGCAGGAATTGAGATGCGAAATCCACTGATACTTTCAAGTGGAATTATGGGAAGCTTTGCCTCATCACTCAACAGGCTTTCAGAGCACGCAGGAGCAGTTGTGACAAAAAGTGTGGGGCTTGAGCCAGTTGAAGGTTACAGAAATCCTGCTGTGATAAATTATTCCCATGGTCTTATAAATGCTGTTGGACTTGCATCTCCCGGAGCCAAGACTTTTGCAGAAGAGTTAAGGGAATATGCCTTTTACTCCCCCCTTATTGTGAGCCTTTTTGCATCAACTCCTGAAGAATTCGCCAAACTGGTTGAGTTTTTCCCATTTGCAGATGGTTTTGAGCTGAATCTAAGCTGTCCTCATGCAAAAGATGTTGGTCTTGCTGTTGGAAGCGATCCAGATCTTGTAAAAGAGATCGTGAGAGCTGTTAAGTGGAGTACCAGCAAACCGGTATTTGCAAAGCTCTCCCCCAATGTGAAAGACATAGTCGAAATTGGAAAAGCTGTCGAGGAAGGCAATGCAGATGGTATTGTTGCCATAAACACCCTGAGAGGGATGAAAATAGACATTTTTGCAAGAAAACCCATATTGAGTAATATCAGTGGTGGTGTTAGTGGAGAAGGAATAAAGCCAGTAGCAGTAAAATGCGTCTGGGATCTGTATGAAGAAATCAGCATACCCATTGTTGGTTCCGGAGGAGTTACAAGCTGGAAGGATGTTATAGAGTTCATGCTCGCAGGTGCAAAGGCTGTTCAGATTGGATCTGCTCTGTTCTATTCAAACAGGATCTTTTACAGCTTGAAGGAGAGCCTGATTGCTTACGCAAGAATGAAGGGAGAAAGGCTTGAGGATCTGGTAGGGGCTGCACACAGAAGATAAATATATCAGTAACAGGGTGACTGTTGAAGCTCTGCATTACACCTTAGTTTTCCAGTACAGCATACCATCAAACTCGGCTGAGATCAAGCCGGAATTGTAGAGATGGCTGAGATATGCTTTCACTGCTGAAAGCATTAAAGAGTATTCGGTAAAATTGTCAAGCTTGATCCTGAATTCCCTGCAAACGCTTTTCAGGATTTCTTCAGTTGTAGCTTTCCCATGAGAAACAATTAATTCCTCCACCTGTAAAATTAGTTTGAGATTTAGCTCCACAAGATCTGTGATGTCTTTTACTGGCTCAGCATGGCATGGGATATACATCTCACACTCAGATCTTTCGAGAAATGAAAGTGTTTCTTTCTGGCTTCCAATATCCATGAATAGCGGTATTCCGTACTTCTCCATTATTCTTTTTGAGAAAACAGAGTCGGCACAGAAGAGAATTCCTCCAGCCTCAACACCAATCTGGGCTGGAGAGTGTCCTGGCAGTGGAACAATTTTCACATTAATATCAGCCCATGGATTGATTTCGGTCTCTTTTTCAGCGTTAAGAACAAAATCGACCCTTGAGGGTTTAGCCATCAAAAATCTGCTCATCAGGTCTTTCACCGGGTGGGCTGAAAAGAGGTAAAGTGGCTCCAGATATGGGTACAGTATGATTCCCGCTTCAATCTCCGGGGCATAAACCTTGACACCGGCTTTCTTCACAATGTAACTGTTACCTCCAAAATGGTCTGCATGAGAGTGGGTATTTATTATGGCCTTAGCTTCAAAACCACTTTTTTCAAGAGTCTTCAGTATCTTCCTGCCGGATTCTTTATCAATGCCTGTATCAATCAGAACGACTTCCTTTCCGGAACTGATCACTCCGATATTGGTCGCACCGGGAATGCAGAATACACTATCCGATACTTCAACAAGATGCATAATGGAAAGAGAACATGATCTTTACTTAAATCAATCCCAACTTAATATGAGTGGTAAAAGCAGAACCATACCTGAAACAAACAAAGTGTATTATCAAAAGAATTAAATCTATCCTTTATCAAATTTCAGTAAATGAGAGTCTTTGCTCTTGTGGACAGCAGGAACGGGGCGATCATTTCTCAGATATGCGAAGAGTTTGGTCTGGATTATATCGTTGCTTCCTCAATCTCCGCACCAGAATTAATCCCGGAAAATGCAGTCCTGTTTGTTGATACAGGATTTGCCGAAAAATTGAAAGATGTACATATTTCAGACCTGAAATCCAGAGGTTACCCTGTAATTCTGATTGGAGAAAAAGCTGAAACAGGTTATTTTGGATCTGTTTTTGATGAAATATCAGGAAGCGAGAAAGAAGAAATAATTGCATTGATAAAAAAATGGAAGAACAGGATAGTGAAAGATGCATTTACGGGTACAATTCCTCCTCACAGCACTCTTTCCCTTGGCTTTTCCGAAAATACTGGAGTGGTCATCATAGATGATAAAAAAAGAATTCTGGGATGCAGTAAAAACCTTGAAAGATTCAGGGAAAAGCTGGAGATGTATTTCAGAAAAATAGATTTTCAGCATCCGGATCACCAAATTTCAAGTTTGAAATTCAGTTCTGGAGAAAGTGATCATATCTTTCTTTACTCCATTGCACAGGCACATAGAGCCTATGTAGTTTTTCTGATGGATGCCACTGAATTTGCCAAGGAAATGGATCTGCTGAAACTAAAAAATTTAATTTTTGAATCAGCCATTAACATTGCAGAGCTTCCATTTGTTGTCCACAGAGGTGGTGA
>JALURI010000240.1:1895-2438 GCA_027016965.1 Geoglobus sp. | reverse complement strand
GCCTAAAGCCGGGAAAACACCAACTCCAGCAAAAACTGTAACACCAAAACCAGAAACAACCCCCAAGAAGGTTGAATCAAAAGGTCCAGTTGTTGAGTGTACGGTTTGTCACACTAAAGCAAGTGAATACAAGCCGCATGTTGAGGGAGGACAGCTCTGTGGGAACTGCCATGGATGGGACCCACACAAAATCCATGTTGGCCCCGGCACAATAAACATAGACTGTCAGGTCTGTCACGGCTCTCCGAACAATATACATATTCCAAAACCACTTGAAAAGGGTAGAACAGTCTGTGAGAACTGTCATGCATATCCGGATCCAACTAAACCGAGCTATGGGAATCTCGTAAACATTCACCTTCCAAGAGGCAAGTACTGTACAACCTGCCACGGAACAGACATTGGTGCTCTCCATAAAGCTGCAAACAAGTTTGTGGAGCAGGAGCAGTAATTCAGTTTGAGATTCACCATGAACAGAAAAACAATTTTATTTTTTGTATTGGTACTTGTAGCGCCATTTTTCTTCATGTGTGCTCAAAAAAA
>JALURI010000240.1:0-1885 GCA_027016965.1 Geoglobus sp. | reverse complement strand
TGCCATGCAAAAGGAAACGACACTGTAAAAGCAATAGGTGACCTTCATCACGCCACGTATTCACACTGCAGAAAGTGCCATGTGGATTTTAATTTGAAAAAGATGGATTGTGGGAAGTGTCATGGTTACCCCGATCCATTCACTCCAAGTAATGGAAATCTGCTGACAATACACCTGAACAGGGGAGTTGGATGCAAGAGCTGCCACGGTGATGACTTTTTCAGGATTCACATCAAGGGCAAGAAATTCCCTGAAAAGTTTGGGATCAAGTGATCAGAATACGAGCGGGATGTATCCATCTGCTATGAGCCGAGTGATTATGCTTCCGACATATACAACATTTACCTTTTCCCCTATTTTTTCAGCATAGTTTTTCTTCTCAGCGATTCTCCTGCATGCCAAGGGCTTTTCGCTTATCTCCGAAAATTTTTCAATCATTGAGACTATGTCCGGATCGTTCTCGGCGATTAAATCTTCAACTGGACCAAAGAAGATCAGCCTGACATCTGCCCAGCCATTTTTGACAGCATATGTGCCATACATCAGTCCCGTCATGGCTTTCTCCTTCGCCTCTCTCCCGCTTGAAATTATAATCAGGACTCTGGGTTTCATGGGGATAGAAAGAAGATCTCATTAATATCTTTTTGCATCGTTGTAATCAGCGTTGAAGAACTTCCATATTCTCTCTGCAGTCTTTTTTCCAACCTTTGACACAGTGACAAGGTCATCAATTTCGGCATTGGCAAGATTTCTCAGTGTTCCAAACTTTTCGAGGAGATTTCTGGCTATTACTGGGCCAACATCTGGGATTGCTGAAACAACGTATTCAAGCTCTTCAGACAGATCCCTTTTTGTCTTGTCTGCATGCAATGCTATTTCTCTTCCCTTTATCTCCTGCTCTCTCCTTGCAATGGCAATCAGAAAATCTGCCGTTTCCTCTTCGTTTTTTGTGAATATCAGAGGCACGCCAAAATCAACAGCAATGCTGGCAATCGCCCCCCTGATTGCATGGGGGTTCATCCTTCTCTTTCCGTATATGTTTTCACCCTCAATAACAAGAACTGGTTTAGGATAGCTTTTTTTGAGATTTAAGATCTGAGAAAACAGTCTCTCACTGCTGACCATGCTGTCAAGAAAATCATCCACGGTTTTTCTCTCGACACCGACCCTCTCACTCAGCACGTAATCAGCCACCTCAAGGTTTGTGATCTCAACTTTTGCACCCTTCTCTCTCAATCTCTTGGCTATTCCAGATCTCATTTCACGGGAGTCAATGTAGATAATTGGCCCCTTTCTCTCATCATCAATTTCAATGAACCTGTCAAGGGTTGGCTCAGCCCTTTTTCTGAGCTCATCTCTCAGTCTGTAGAGCATGTCATACATCATCTTCTCCTTTCTCAGGCTTGCCCAGTAGTAGGCTTCATCTCTCGTCCCCTTTGTTATTAGAACAACTATTTTTCCCTCTCTTCCTCTTCCTGTTCTTCCCTTCCTCTGTATTGCCCTGATCTCTGATGGGACTGCTTCGTAAAACACAACAAGATCTGTGACAGGGATGTCAAGGCCCTCTTCTCCAACACTCGTGGAAACAAGAATGTTAATCTCACCACTTCTGAATTTTGTTAGAGTTTCTATCTGCTGTCTCTGACTCATTCCCCTGTCTTCATCCCTGTTTGTCTGTCCGATGAACTTCTCCACCCTGAGTCCAGTCTCTCTGAGAACTTCAGCAATTCTGTCTGCTGTATCGCGATAGTTTGCGAAGACAATTATCCTTGATTCAGGATGTCTTTCGATCTGATCTCCAAGGATTTCAATCAGCTTTCCCATCTTTGGATGGTCAAAATCCATCTTCAATGCCTTTATCATGCTTTCTCTGAAAACCGGATCC
>JALURI010000239.1 GCA_027016965.1 Geoglobus sp. | reverse complement strand
CTCTAACGAATGTTTTTTAAAAAAAAAAACGTGCAGAGCTGAGATGAATCAGATCTTTCTTACCTCAATGACCTCAAGCGGTATCCTCTGCAACCTCTTCCCAATTTCATACTTTGCAATCTTCGCCGCATGCTCTTCACTCTGTGCATTGAATACCTTCATCTCGAAGATCAAACCCACAAGAGCCATCCCTGCTACCATGAAAATGCTTTTGAGTGGGGAGTTACACTGAGGGCATTCTGTGTCTCCAACATCAATCTCAACAAAGTCAAGATCAGGACTGAGCTTTTTTCCAGCCTCAGCAACTGCTATGTTCATGGCATCACCGACACCTTTTGCCTTTTTAACCACCCACGCACCCTGAAGAACGACCAGATAATCTGGCATGCTAACCACCGAATATCTTTTTCAGAAAACCGCCCTGAGAGTCGTGTCTCCTTTCAACCTTTGAATCTTTTTTCTTCCTCTTTCTGTCACCTTTTTCTCCAAATATCTCAACAGCATGACCGTGTCTGCTCTTTCTGACCCTTACTCTTACTATAACAGGCCTCTCAAGCTCTGGACTCACAACAACCGCATTTCCGGGCGGGAGTCTTTTTATCTCCTCGACCATTTCTGCAGTGAGACCTTCAACTCCCTTTCTGACAGCATTTATGTCATTTGGATTCGTGAGCCTGAGTATAATTTGAGTGTTGCACTGGCTTATAACATTCTTGTCCACCCTTGCCGGTCTCTGGCTGATGACCATCAAGCCCAGTCCGAACTTTCTTCCCTCACTTGCAATTGTCCTTAGAATCTGAGTTGAAACTGCCTTTCCAAAACCCCTCTCAGGTATGAAGTTGTGAGCCTCCTCGATCACAATCATTCCGGGCGGAATTTCCTCCCTTTTCCTCATATCAAAAAGTTTATCGCAAACTCTTGCAACAATCAGATCCTGATATGTGGGATCCATACCTCTAAGGTCAAGAATAACAGCCCTCCCCTTCTGCAAAAGTATTTCAAGAGGGGTTGGATTCTCCGAAAATAAGCCAGACTTCTGGATTTTTGTAAGGGCTCCCAGAAGTATTGCCTTGCTGCTGTGCTTCTCCTCCTCAATTCTCTCAATAATGTTGTCCAGCGTGTAATCATCCATGTCCTTCATAACCTGATAAAGGAGAGCCTGAGCTGATGAACTCGTTATGGAGCCAAGTTCAATTATTTCCTCAGGATCGAGATTTTTCCCGTCCAGATGGATGACACCATCGGACCTGTCTGTGAAAGGTGAGTTAGGTGGGACATATATTCTTATGCTATCGTAGCCTCTTGATCTCACGCCAAACTCTCCCATCCTCTCAATCTCCTCTTTCACATTGTTGGAATGTCTGAGAGAGCCATATTCGCCATGTGGATCGATTATCAGCAATGGTACACCCTTTTCAATCAGTTCCTCAATTATCACTCCAGCAGTGTAGCTCTTTCCACTTCCAGTCTTTGCAAGAATGCAGACATGTTTTTGAACCAGGCTGTTTATGTCCAGCTTAACCTTAACGGATGTGTCTCCCAGCAGTCCTATATATGCTCCTTCTTCACTCATCCCAAGAACATCTGCAACAAGATCCTCTTCAGCAAGAAACACCTTCTCCCCCGGTACAAAAGGAGTTCTGGGAGCTTTAAGTATCCCGTTTTCCCTCTTACCAATGACGCTTGCCTTTGCAATGTATATTTCAGCCTCAACATTCCTGCCCTTTACCACATCCTCACTGCTGAAGTCTGATTTTGCCCTCACATCGGTCACATAGGCTACAACCCATCCCTCAACATCATTCCAGACCTTTACATAATCTCCTCTCTTTACATCTCTCGGATTGAAGATAACAAACTCGAATTCAAATGAAGATGTCTCTCCAAATATTTTGCCGACCTCACCCTTCATCCTCACTACCCCACAACCTGTCAAGCTCCCTGTCCTGTCTTTCAGTAATTGGTGTTATTTTCATCAACCTCCATCCATGCCTGTCCTTTACCAATGCAAGCATCTGATCTCTGCAGAAAAATGTATCTACCTCCTTTCTGAGAGTATGACTCTTCTTGCAGACCGGACACCTTGCTTCAACTTCCTCCATGGTACCTCCGGAAATTCTGATTTCAAGGCATTGAGCAAATTCAGGTGTGTTCAGACTTTCAAAAAGATTTCCCTTAATGATTTTGTAAAGTAGGAAAAAATTCAGTTAAGGCAGTAAAGAAATGAGGGCAAATTGATAGTCGGCATCAAGATAAATTGAAACGCATTCCAGTAATCTGATTGCAGATCTTACTAAAAGGGACTGCCAGATTAACACCAATATTACACAATCCCGCAAAACTCTCCAGCCAGCTCTGAGCTGCACTCCATACAAGATCTGTCTGTTCTCTAACTTCATTTTGGTTTCATCTATTCCTATTAACCTTCTTCTCTTTCTTTTAGGAAGTTTTAGACTTTGTTTAATTCTGTGGTAGTAAATTCTGATAGATTCATGGCTTATTTTCTGGATTTAAAAAGAGATCAAACCAATTTTAAATCCTGACAGGAAATATAACCTCAGAATAGGCTGGGCTGAGTGTGGATGCCTATCTGTAAGCATGAGAGTTTTTCGATTATGTCTTATTTTGGAAAAAGTTGCAGACAGAGAACTGCAATCAAAAATTACGAAAACAATTTAAACTTATTCAGCCCAAACTTCACATTAACTGGAGATTATGGGGGGATTTGAATGAATTTTGAACTAACTCAGGATCAGAGAGACATTCAGAAAGCTGCGAGAGAATTTGCCCAGAATGAATTTACTGCTGAAAAGGGCAGATATTTCGATCAGAACGAGAAGTTTCCATTTGATTTATGGAAAAAGGCATGTGAACTTGGTTTCATTGGGGTGCACTATCCAGAGGAATATGGTGGGGCAGGAATGAGCGTTTTTGAGAATGTTCTGATTGTTGAGGAGTTCTGCAGAGCTGACAGCACGATTGGAAGCGCCGTTATCCTTTCGGACTTCTCATCGGAGGTCGTGCTGAAATTTGGAAGTGAGGATCAGAAAGAGGAGGTTCTTCCAAAGGTTGCAGGGGGAAAGGCTATTACTGCTGGCTGTTACACCGAGTCAGAGGCTGGAAGCGACCTCATAGCAATAAAGACAAAAGCCGAGAAAGATGGAGATGAATGGATCATCAATGGCTCAAAAACCTTCATCACAAATGGAACAATCGCCGATTATCTCATAGTTCTGGCTGTCACAGATCCTGAGGCTAAGCCCAGATACAGAGGATTTACCACATTCCTTGTGAGAAAGGATGCAGAGGGGGTGCAAACAAACAAGATTGATGGAAAATTTGGAATAAGGTCATCCCCTACAGCAGAGGTTGTTTTTAAGAGTGTGAGGGTTGGCGAGGAATACATAATCGGAGAACTCAACAGAGGCTTTTATCAGGTACTTCAGTTCTTCAATGAGAGCAGAATTGAAATTGCAGCTCAGGCTCTTGGAATAGCCCAGGGTGCCTTTGACAGAACTGTTGACTATGTGAAACAGAGAAAGCAGTTCAGCCAGCCCATTGGTGCTTTTCAGGCATTGCAGCACAGAATTGCAGATCTTGCAACAATGATCGATGCAACAAGGCTTCTCGTTTACAGGGCTGCATGGAGAGCATCTCAGAATGAACCAGATGCGACAGTGACGAGCATGGCGAAGTATTTAGCAGGGAAGGTTGCTGTCAGAGTCTGTGATGAGGCAATCCAGATGCATGGGGGATATGGATACGTCGCTGAGAATGATGTTGAGAGGTTTTACAGGGATGCAAAGATAACAGAGATATATGAAGGTACAAAGGAGGTTCAGCTCAACACCATTTCAAGGGGCATACTCGGAAAGCTGTAAATATCACTTTGTCCGAGGTGATTTTTATGGAAAACAGGAAGATTGATGAAATCAAGAAAGAAAGGGAGAAGTGGGAGAGCTCATGCTTGACCCCCTATGTTGATAGATTTGGAGAGAGAAATGAGATGTTTGAAACCCTCTCAGGAATTAAGGTTGGCAGACTTTACGACCCAGCAGACATTGCCCATCTTGACTATCTCAAAGATATAAACTATCCGGGACAGTATCCGTATACGAGGGGAGTCTACCCAACAATGTATCGGGGAAGATTGTGGACAATGAGGCAGTTTTCAGGGTTTGGAACTGCTGAAGATACAAATGCAAGGTGGAAATTATTGCTAAAGGAGGGGCAAACTGGTTTGAGCACCGCATTTGACTTTCCCACTCTGATGGGCATAGACAGCGACAATCCTCTGGCTGACGGAGAGGTTGGAAAGGTCGGTGTTGCGGTTGATACACTGAAGGATTTTCAGATCCTCTTCGACGGAATCCCTCTCGACAAGGTTTCAACCTCCTTCACCATCAATCCTCCTGCTGCGATAATTCTTGCCATGTATGTTGCCATAGGTGACATGCAGGGAGTGCCAAGAGAACAGCTTAGAGGCACAATTCAGAATGACATGCTCAAGGAATTCCATGCCCAGAACACACTTGTTTTGCCACCAGAGCCATCAGTTAAGATAATAACAGACGTATTCGAGTGGGGAGTTGAGAATGTACCAAAATTCAATCTCATCAGCATCTCAGGCTATCACATAAGGGAGGCTGGCTCCACAGCAGTTCAGGAGCTTGCATTCACCATTGCCGATGGAATGGCGTATGTGGAGGCTGCAATTGAAAGAGGAATTGATATTGACAGGCTTGCTCCTCAACTCAGCTTCTTTTTCAACTCTCACAACAATTTCTTCGAGGAGATCGCAAAGTTCAGGGCAGCAAGGAGAATGTGGGCGAAAATTATGAGAGATGAGTATGGAGCCAGAGATCCGAGATCATGGTGGCTCAAGTTCCACACCCAAACGGCAGGATGCTCTTTAACTGCCCAGCAGCCATTGAACAACATAGTCAGAACCACAATTCAGGCAATGGCTGCAGTGCTTGGAGGAACGCAAAGTCTGCACACAAACAGCTTCGATGAGGCGTGGGCTCTGCCAAGTGAGGAAGCAGTCAGGGTTGCTTTGAGAACACAGCAGATAATTGCATTTGAGAGCGGAATTCCTGACACAATTGACCCCCTGGCAGGTTCATACTACGTTGAGTGGCTCACAGACAAGATGGAAAAGCTTGCGTGGAACTACATAGAGCAGATAATGAAGATGGGGGAGGGAAGCATGCTGAGAGGAGTGCTCAAGGGCATTGAAGATGGATTTTTTGTCAAGGAAATCAGCAGAGCTTCTGCAGAATATCAGAGGGATGTTGAGGAGGGAAGAAGAGTGATAGTAGGAGTCAACAGATACACAATTGAAGAGAGGCTCAACATACCGATTCTGAAGGTTGATGAGGAAGTTCAGAGGAGGCAGATTGAGAGACTCAGAAAAATAAAGGCTGAGAGAGATAATGAGGCTGTTAGGGAGGCTCTGGAATGGTTGAGAAACTCTGCAGAGAACGATGAAAACGTCATGCCAGCCATAGTTGAGGCTGTTAAGGTTTATGCAACTGAGGGAGAGATAATGGGCGTGCTCAAGGAAGTGTACGGCACATACAGAAAGCCGATAATCATCTGAACCGGAGGTGGTAGATTGGACAGGAAGATCAGGGTTCTTGTTGCCAAGGTTGGACTTGATGGTCATGATCGAGGTGCCAAGGTTGTTGCCAGATTTTTGAGAGATGCTGGCTTTGAGGTTATATACACAGGCCTCCATAGAACGCCTGAGGAAGTCGCTATGGCTGCGGTGCAGGAGGATGTGGATGTTATTGGCATTTCTTTGCACAGCGGAGCTCACATGGCTTTAGTGCCAAAGGTAATGAAATACATCGAAGAGTATGGCGGAGATCTGAGTGAGATGGTTATTCTTGTTGGAGGTATAGTGCCTGAGGAAGATATTCAGAGGCTTAAAGAGATGGGAGTGGATGAGGTTTTTATCCCAGGCACGCCAATTGAAAGGATAATAGATTTTATAAGAAAGAGAGCTCCTGAAAAGAAGAAAGGTCATAAGGCGGAAGCATGAGACTTGAGAACATTATAGAGGGGCTTGAAAACGGAAACAGAAGGGCACTTGCAAGAGCGATAACCTACGTTGAAAATGATTACCCGGAAGGCAAGGATATAATGAAGAGAATATTCAAAAAAACAGGAAATGCACATGTTGTTGGGATAACTGGATTTCCTGGAGTGGGGAAATCAACAACAGTAAGCAAGCTTGTTCAGAAGTTTAGAGAGAAAGGCAGGAAGGTTGGAGTTGTTGCAGTGGACCCAGGTTCTCCATTCACAGGCGGAGCTTTACTTGGAGACAGACTGCGAATGGAAGGGCTTGATGTGAGCAAGAATTTGTGGCTTGATCCGGGTGTGTTTTTCAGAAGCATGAGCTCAAGGGGGAGAGCTGGAGGACTTGCAGCAAAGACTGGTGATGTTATAAGACTCCTTGATGCATTCGGCTTTGACGTTATTCTTGTTGAGACGGTTGGGGCTGGGCAGAGTGAGGTTGACATTGTGGAGGTTGCGGATACAAGCATAGTTGTCATGATGCCCGAGATGGGTGATGACATTCAGATCAACAAGGCTGGAATTCTTGAGATTGGCGACATTTACGTTGTGAACAAGGCAGATCTCGGTGGAGCTGAAAAGACAGTGAAATGGCTCAAATCAATGATACTGATGGATCAGGAGGCTGTGGAGATTTTAAGCAAAACAGGTCACGCAGATGAGTACGCTGTGGAGAGTGGAGAGATATTTGAGAGAATGAAAAGAAGCAAGGACTGGATACCCCCAATAATAACAACCGTTGCAGACAGGGGAGAGGGGATTGAAGAGCTTGTTGAAGCCATTGAAAATCACTTCAGTCATCTGAAGGCAAGCGGAAAGCTAAAGGAGAGAAGAGTGAGAAGGATAAGCAGGGAGGTTTTCAGCATAATAACTGAAGAAATAAGGAGCATTCTGATAAATGAGAGGGGCAGCAGGTTCAGAGAGGTCGTGGAGATGGTTGTCAATAACGAGATAGATCCACATACAGCAGCAGAGAAAATAATTATTGAAATAAGGACAGGCAGGTGCTAACGATGATTAATGATGTTCTGACAACGAGGAGTCTGAAGAACAATGACGCCCCAAAGGATAGCAATGAGATATGGGCTGTCGGAAGCATAGATGAGGCAAATGCCATAATCGGACTGGCAAAGGTTCATTCAAAAGGTAAAACAAGAGATATTCTTGCTGCAATTCAGAAAAAGATGTTTTACCTTGGGGCTGAGATAAGCTCTGGAAAGAAAATGATACACGGCAGCGATGTTGAGCAGATTTCCGAGCTAATTCGCGAGTACTCAAGAAGAGTAAGGTTACCAAAAAGTTTCATAGTTCTTGAGCAGGATCAGACAACCGCCTACCTCAGCATCGCAAGGACAGCTGTGAGAAGGGCTGAAAGGTGGATTGTCAGGATTAAAAAGGAAGAGAAGGTTGGAGAGCATGCTGTCGAGTGGATCAACAAGCTCAGCTATCTGCTTTATCTGCTGATTTTGAGTGAGCTTAATGGAGATTATGAACCGGTTGAATTCGAGAAGAGGTAGGATTCCGTGTTAGAACAAAAAGAGTTAAGAAATTCTAAGATGGCAGAGTGAAATAAAATCCAACAAGCTGCACAACATCATTGAGAATTCCCTGCTTTGCTGCATCATCTGTTGCAGAGAAATACTGAATTACTGCACTGATCACAGCCTGCAGAACGTCCTGCTTTAATGGGGTTTGAGTTTTCCAGTCAAAATCAGGGTAGTATTTGGTGACAAGCTTTTCAAGGTCATCATCCACATTGTCAGGGATGGTTTCCTGGAGGGGTTGTGATGCTGAAAGAGGA
>JALURI010000238.1 GCA_027016965.1 Geoglobus sp. | reverse complement strand
CTCAGGGGTTTGAGTGATAATGAGGTGGAGCTCCTCAGGAGGATATATATGGAAGAGGACCCCATCAAGGCAGGAAATCTCTATAAAAACTTCAGAGAGGGGAGGAAGATCGGATACACGAAATTCTATGAGATGATAAATAAGCTTGAGACAGTCAGGTTGATAGATATCACGTTCTCGGGCAAAGGTGAGAAGGGAAGAACGAGATATATCCATCACAGATTTGATAGAGATATGATATTATCCGCCATTGAGGAGTTTGAGGGGACCAAGAGGAAATAATACTCAACTGATAATAAACAAAAATTATTTTAGATACGTTGATTTTTATTATATTGATGAGAGGATTGATATGGATTGATGATATCAGGGATTTTATCTTAAGGGGGATTGTTCTTGCTCTCGTAGCCCTGCTATCCTTCTATGGAAGTTTTTCAATTGGTGTAGGTGGAGTCGTACTGTCTCTCTTGATATTTCTCATATGGATAGGGGAGATGGTGGAGATACCCCTTCTCACAGTCCGAACGAAGAAACCTCAATTTGATAGTGAGACTGCTGAGATACTCGGAAAAATGATGAAGGTCCCATTGAGTGATGAAATATTTACGGGAAATCCGAGAGTTTATAATTCTACGATCTCAATTAATCTCTCAACAGTTTTTCTGTTAATTCTCTCGCTTGTTCTTTTTGATTCCCGGCTGATGATAGAACATCTTACGGTGATCGTAATCACTTGGGTTGTAGTGGTTATTGTATCTGAAATTCAGTCTGGGATAGGTATAAAAACCCCGATTTACGTCTTTCTCTTCCCGCTTGTCTTCTCTCTGCTAATTTCTCCGGAGCATGTTGCGGTAATATCTATCTCATCTGGTGTTGTGGGGATATTGTTCGGTCAGATAACAATCCTTTTTTCACTTAGAGAGTCTGAAGGAAGCAAAGTTTTAAGTCTTGGTGGATTTCCAAGCAGGGATGTGTATCTCGCACTCTTCGTGGCATCTCTTATTGCGGGGTGGATGGGGTAAATGAAATGGAGGACATGGAGACATATAACCAAACTTGATCCAGACAGAAGAAACGATGAAAAACTTGTGAAGGCTGTTGTAGAAAGCGGAACTGATGCGGTAATGGTGTCAGGAACTCAGAATGTAACTGCAGAAAAGGCAAGGAATCTTATAGACATGCTGAGGGACTATGACATCCCGATTGTTCTGGAACCATCTGATCCGAGTGGTGTTGTTTATGATGTTGATTACATCTTTGTTCCGTCTGTTGTGAATGCGACAAAAGTTGAGTGGATAATTGGAAAGCATGCTGAGTGGATGAGATCTCATTACGATCATCTGGACAGATTTTTTGAGATAATGGACAGGGTTGTTATGGAGGCTTATATTGTGCTCAATCCAGAATCGGCGGTTGGGAAAGTTACATCTGCAAAAACAGATTTGTCTCCTGAAGAAGCTGCATCCTATGCTATTGCAGCAGAACAGCTATTCTCTTTCCCAATAATCTATATTGAGTATAGTGGAACATACGGAAATCCCGAACTCGTGAAAGAGGTGAGAAATAAAGTATCGAGAGCCATGGTTATCTATGGGGGTGGTATATCAGATAGAGAAAAGAGCCTTGAAATGAGCAGATACGCACATGCAATAGTTGTTGGCAATGTCATCTATGAAAAAGGCATTGACGCCTTCCTGAGCACGATAATATGAATATCCTGAGACACTTTATAGCCTACTGGCAGTTATTCAGGCTTGAACACGGAATAATGTATGGTATTGGAGTTATAGTTGGAATAATTGTCGCAGGGGGTTCCACTCTAAATAATCTGGTTCTGGGTTTTCTAACGGCTCTTTTTCTTCAGGCCTCTGCATTTGCTTTAAACGATTATTTCGACTATGAGGTGGACGTCGCGAATCAGAGAATGGACAGACCCTTAGTGAGGGGGGAGCTGACAAAAAGAGACGCTATTATCGGAACTTTCATCACACTTCCTCTCGGGATAATTGCTTCATTTCTGATAAGCATTCCAGCCCTGATTTTAGCGAGTGCTATAACTGCTGTAGGTATGGTTTATGATGTAAAACTTAAGGAGTTTGGATTTGCTGGTAACATTTATATAGCATTCACAATGTGTGCCCCCTTTATTTTCGGGAGTTTTGTGGCCAGAAATTCTCTGACATTGGATGTTGCAGTATTATCTGCTCTGGCATTTCTTTCTGGACTTGGGAGAGAGATAATGAAGGGGATAGAGGATGTCAGAGGAGATGGCCTGAGAAATGTGAGGTCACTTGCCAGGGTTTATGGGGTCAGGAAAGCTGGTTTATATGCCTCTGCACTGCTGTTGTTGTCAGTTGCGATATCTCCCCTGCCATTTCTATGGGAAACATCACTGTATTACCAGAGTAAATTATACATATCTCTTGTTGCAATCACGGATGTTCTCCTTATACACGT
>JALURI010000237.1 GCA_027016965.1 Geoglobus sp. | reverse complement strand
TTTTTATTGTTTAAAGTCTGTTTAGTTTCCCGAGGGTGGGTGTATGAAGGCAAAGGTTCTGATAGTGGAGGATGATGAGGCTGTTCTTGAAACCCTTCAGCTAATGCTTGAAAATGAATTCAATATTATTGTTGCCAGAAATGGGGTCGAGGCTGTCAATGTTTTTGAGTTTGTGAAACCAGATGTGGTTTTGATGGATATTTTCTTACCTGAGATGGATGGGGTTCAGGCTACAAAAGAGATTCTGAAAAAAGACCCCAATGCCATTGTAATTGGAATTACTGCCTATGCAAGAAGGCGGGGAAAAGATCTGGTTGAAGCCGGGGCAAAAGAAGTCCTTGAAAAACCTTTTGGAAGAAAACTTGTCGTTGATACAATACTGAGATATCTGAAAGAATAGAGTCATTGAGAGTGCAATAATATTATATTTCATATTACTTCAGTCCGAATATGATTTACGTTTCATACAAGAACCTCTGCCCCTCATGTGGGTTGTCTCTTATGGAAAATGATCTCCACACAGGCATCTGTGAAAAGACCGGGAAGATGCTGTGTTCTCATGAGATTGATGCTGTGTTTTCTGAATTTTCTGAGTTTTTCAGAAAAAGTGTTGGGGAACTGCGGGCAATACAGACGTTCTGGGGAAGGAGAATACTGGAAAATGAGAGTTTTACAGCTGTTTCTCCAACAGGAATTGGAAAAACAACATTTGGGATTTTTATGGCTCTTTTCTTACCAAGGAAAGGAAAAAGACCTTACATTATATTCCAACAACTGTTCTGGTCAGTCAGACCGTTGAAAGGCTTTCTGAGTTTTCAAAAAGAGCTGGAATAAAAATTAGCTTTAACAAAAGTGATGGGGATGTTATTGTAGCTTATTATTTCACTGGAATGAAAAAAAAGGAGGTGGATGGATTTTATCAAGTTCTGTCATCTGGATCATACCATATCCTGATTACAACCACGGCATTTCTCTCAAAAAACTTTGACAGGATAGGTTCCATCTTTAACTTCATATTTGTTGATGATGTGGATGTTGTGTTAAAAACATCTACGAATGTTGATAGGATTCTTCAGCTTCTTGGCTTCAGAAAGGTAAATAAAAAATGGATGGAGAAAGCAGAAGGTGTTCTGATGGTCTCAACAGCAACGGGAAAGCCAGGAGGGAAGGCAAAACTTTTCAGGGAACTTCTTGGATTTGACGTTGGGGCTGGAGCAGTTTTTGTGAGGAAAATTCAGGATATTTATGTCAGAAATTCGGGAATTGATACGCTGAAGTGGATTTTGAGTAAAATGGGTTCGGGTGGTTTGATATATGCTGAAACTGCTGAAAAGGAAGCTGAGGTCTTTCAGGCTCTTAAAAATGAGTTTAAAATCGGTCATATCACCGGGAAGTCAAAAAAAGATGTTGATAGATTTGAGAGAGGTGAGATCGACTATCTGATTGGGACACCACATTATTACGGGGCAATAGTAAGAGGACTTGATCTTCCTGGGAGGATCAGATATGTGGTATTTCTGAAAGCACCGGTTTTCAGGGTGAGATTTGGTGAAGTGAAAAACCTGAAGCCCGGAATTGTGAAAATGCTTGCCCTGGTGTTCAGAGATGATGAGAAGGTAAATGAATATCTTCCATACCTGAATCGTCTTTCCAGCAGGGAATTTGAAAAAATAAGGCTGATTCTTGAAAATAAAATTGAGCAGGGTGATTTTGAAGGCAGAAGAAGGGATGTGATTGTAAGGAAAGGAGAGGCAGACTATGCAGAAACTCTCAAAGATCTGTATGAGGAGATAAAGAAAATTCTGTGAAAGTTCCAATAACTATTTAAATTTAAACACTTAAAGTGCTGATAATGGAAGAATTTGAGGAAATAATGGAAATTGAGCTTGATGAGGAAGAATTCGAGGGTGAGGATGACATAAGGTTGACTGAAATATACAAGCTGGCTGTGAAGCTCATAGAGCATCTTGACAGGCTCAAAAGTCAGGAGCTGAAGGAGGCAACATCGCTGATGATCATAAGAGAACTCATTTCAGATGACAGGATTCTGATCGGGCTTGCAGGAAAGATGATTCAGGATCTGAGTCTGGGTTTTGAGGACGACCCTACGTATTCCTCCTGATTTTTTTGTGGTACCGGGTAAAATATATTAATAAGTATGTATTAATTATTACGTGGAAACGAGAAAGCTCCAGCTCATAGGCGGTTCAAGCTTCATGGTAAGCCTCCCAAAGAACTGGATTAAGGAGAACGACCTGGATCAGGGAGACGAACTCATTCTTGATATTGATAAGGATATAATAAAGCTGATGCCAAAGAAGTACAGCGAGCTTCACAAGGTTGTCAAGGCTGAGATAAATAAGATCCCAAAGTATGATGAGAATTTTCTCAGGAGGCTTATCATAGCCCTCTATATTCAGGGTCTTGATGAAATAGAGATAAAGGATGCCATGATATCTCCGAAGGTTGTTGGAAGGATAAGCAGAATCGCTCATGACATGATCGGTATGGAGATTATAGACGCAGATGAGGACAGAATAGTTCTGAGAAGTCTGACAACCACAGAATTCAACATAGAGGATGTTCTTAAAAGAATGTCCCAGATTGTGTCTGGCATAGTTGAGAGCATTATTGACAGCATAAGAATAGATGACAAAGAAGGGTTGAAAGAAATAGCGAAGCTTGAAGAGGATACAGACAGGCTTTATCTTTTGGCTGTGAGACTTGAGAATCGAATTTTAAAAGAGCTCATGGCTCCATCAAAGTGGAGTGAGATGAGAAACATTCTCGGGATGAGAATCATAGCAAAGATCCTTGAGGAGATATCAGATTCCCTCTATGATTTCTCAGAAAATCTCTACTCTGCTGAGGATTATGAGAAAATTGCAGTCAGCTATCTGGAAATGCTAAGCACTGTTGAAGATCTGTTTGTGAAGGTAATGGAGTCCTATATGAATTCAGACATAGAAAAGGCAAATGACATACTTGCGTTCTCAAACGATATCGAGGAGGAGCTCTTAGCAAAAATAAGAGAAGGAAAAGACAATCCGCTTCTTATCTATCCTCTAATTGATATATGCAGAAAAATAAAGAGCATTGGAGAGATATCAATAAACAGAGGAGTAAGAGAGATGATATCATGCTGAGCTGCTTTCAATTTCCTTTATACTTTCGTAAAGTTCAGGCAGAAACAGACCAACATCTGTGACAATGCCAATTGCCTGATGACTCCCTCTATCAACCAGCTTTGTTACAGTGGCAGGATTGGTGTCAACACATATTGTCTTTACAGTTGATGGCAGAAGATTTCCAACTGCGATGCTGTGAAGCATTGATGCAAGCATTATGACCATATTCACACCTTTCAACGCCTTTGCCATCTCCTTCTTTGCCTCCATCACGTCTGTGATAACCTCAGGCAGTGGACCGTCGTCTCTTATTGATCCAGCCAGAACAAATGGCACGCTTCTTTTTATACATTCATACATTATTCCGTCTTTCACAATACCTGCTTCAACAGCCTTTTTTATTCCTCCGGCAGCTATTATCTTGCTTATGGTGTGGATGTGGTGTCTGTTGCCTCCTGGTACAGGTCTTCCACTTCTGACATCCATCCCGAGAGATGTCCCAAAAATGGATATTTCGATGTCATGTACTGCAAGAGCGTTCCCAGAAAGGATAACATCAATGTATCCGTCTCTTATCATTCCTGCTAAAGCCTCTCTCGCTCCCGTATGGTCTATTGCAGGTCCGGCAACAACAGCAATCTTTCCACCACTTCTTTTCAGTTCGACTATCTCATTTGCTATTGCCCTCACAACATTGGATGTTGGTCTTTCGGATGAAACATGTCCTCCCATGAACTCAAATGTTGAGGATTTTCTTGGTCTTTCAGGTGGGATGACCTTGACTCCCTTTTCTCCAACAACAACCATGTCTCCTCTCTTTATATCATTCAAAAATCTGCAGTAAGCTCTCTTTTTTTGAAGATCAACAACAATCACTTTATCCATGCCTATGTCCTTAACCTCAACCCACTCTCCATCAACCCTGACAAAGGTCGGGTTGTTGGTTGTAACATAAAACCCATCTGGCAGAACCATGTTGTCGGGAGCTTCAGCAATTTCAGCATCCTCAGCATCAGGAATTCTTGCACCGAGCTTGTGTAGTTCTTTCAGAATCTCATCGAGATGATCTGCATCTTTTCCAAAAATTATCATTCTTGCATAACTCTTGTCATGCTTCCTCTTACCTATGCTGAACTCAGTTATCTCGAATTCTCCATCAAGATCCAGAATTAGATCAAGGACTTTTGGAAGGATGTTTGAGTCTATAAGATGTCCTTCAAACTCCACCTCTCTTGCGATCATTGAAAGGACAAATAACAAAAAGTTGAAAAGGTTTTTGATGGACTGGCATTTTCTTAAAGATTTCTCTCAACCCATCTTCTCAGCTCAGCTTTTGGCAGTGCTCCAACAACATTTGAGGCTGGTTCCCCATTCTTGAAGAATATGAGGGTTGGGATTCCGGTTATGCCGTAGCTTGCTGCTATGGATGGATTTTCATCGGTATTTAGCTTGGCAAAAACCACCTTTCCTGCGTAATCTCTTGCAAGCTCTTCAATTACGGGTGAGATCATCCTGCATGGCATGCACCACTCTGCCCAGAAATCAACAACAACATTTCTGTGCTTTTTGAGAATTTCGTCGAAGTTTTCTGCATCAGCCTTTATTGGATGGTCAATAACTTCCTGAGGTTCTTTTTTTGAGCTTTCAAGCCTCTCCATAAGCTCCTTCAGCTTTCTCTGTCTTATCTTTTCAATTTCCTCCATAATGCCCTATAAACTGCCATGTATTTTAAGAACTTTCGCAGAGGTGAGGGTGTCATCCAAAACCATCACACCCATATCCATGGCGCATCTGTAAAAGTCATCCTCACTGATTTTGAGCCATTTTCTGGTATTTTCAAAAAATGATTTTTCAATTGCTCTGAACTTCTTACCTGAGACTTCGATTTTTTTTGCATTTTTTGCTATCTCTTTTCTCAGCCTCCATCTTGCTATCTTTCTGTTCTGTACGTCATAAATTGCTCTTTCAGTATCCAACCCGTCAAGAATGCATTTCAGGATTATCTCAGTTATGTGATTTATTCTATCGGGTACGCCAACAACATCTCCTCTGAGGTGTATTTTTTTTCTCTTAACATCAAATCCATTTTCAGCAAGCTTTCTGTAAATCAATCCTGTTGTGCCCTTTTTGTTCCCGGATCTGTCAACAATTCCACCTATGATGTAACAATCAGCTTTTTCACCCTGGAAAACATCCTCGCTATTTGGATCGAGAAGAATCACCTTTTCGAAATTCATCTCTGACAGAAAATCCTCAATTCTACTGCACTTTCTGCATGAAATTCCAACATCAAGCCCAGCAACAGCTAACCTGTCGTCCCACATGTACTTTCTTATAACAGAAAGAGTACTCTGAATCTGCTTTTTTAAGCTCGATAGTTCCTTTTCAGAATGCATGTACTTCAGAGAACAATCAATGGCTATGAAGGGAAATTCAGAAAGTCTTTCTGAAATTTCAATGTTCGCTATTCCATCCCTGAACCTACCTGCAACATATGAGCATGAATCTGAAAAGTTTCCATTAAGATCAAAGCAGTATCTTCCTCTTCCCTCGACTATTCTGAACTCTCCAGCAGCAAATTTTCTCGCTATATACTGAATGGGATCCTCATCAAGAACCTTAAATGAGCTTGTTGAGATGCGATCTATCCCTTTTTCTTTCAAAAACTCAACAAATACATCTCTGAGTCTCACAGAATCAGCATAACAGATTTGCTTAAAAACATTTCAAAATCAGGCAAATCTCTCAACCGTGTCCTCATCGCTAAGGTTGAGAATGCTTTTGAGAGATTCAAGCTTCTCATCGCAGTAATTCAAAAACCTGAAAAACTCCTCTGACTTAATTTTTCCACTTTTCAGCAAAAGCTCAGCGTAGTTTTCAGCTATCTCAATGTCATCCTTGAACATGAAGTAGGCTGAAATGTCATCCATTTCCAGATATCTCCCATACCACCTCTCAATTGAGGCGTATAGATAATCAAGCTCAGAATTCGATGCTTCCACAGCCCTTCGCCCCCTCTACAATTGCCATGTAAATTGAGCACTTTCTGCACTTTTCAAAGCTCTGTTCTTTCTCAGGACAGTCAATGCTTGTGTCATAGATGCATTTCATAAAAAGCAGATCAGTTTAAAAATTTAAAAAATAAAGGGTGTTTTACCCCTTCTTCTCAAACCACTTGCAGCTTTTTATAACTGTGTACTTGCTGATACACCAGTAGAATGGCCAGTGGATTATCTTGCAGTAACCAACAAGGTCTGCTGGCGGGAACTTTGTGTTTGGAATTATGGGTTTCAGCCACTTGCATTCCTTGCATACATGCGGAAACTGCTGGACGAATTCTTCCTGTTCCTTTGTCCAGACTGCTGGTTTCGGACCGGCATCCTCAGGGAAACTGAGCTCAACCTTTGTATGAGATGTCATCTTCATCACTCCTCCAGGTGCTCCTCCTCAACCTCTTCACCGACCTTGAATCTCCCATAGATGGGCTTTCCCGGATATTCATCTTTTTCCCAGACATCCTTGCTTTTTGTTCTATCTATCCAGACAAATCTCCTGCTCTCTATAACTCCAGCCTTCTTTGGCTGATTTGGCTTTGCTCTTATGAACTTTCCTCTGAAGTTTTCTGTCCTTATTCTTGCCTTTCCTGTGTAGGTGCTTGGGTCCCTCATCAGGCCGTAGAATGGTCTTGTTTTGCCCGGTGTTCCCACTTTTATAGTTTCATATCCTCTGTCCGGGTTGTCTGCGTAAAGCGGGAGAACATCTGCTTCCTCATCAATCTCTGTTGGACCTTCAAGAAGCATGCCATTGAGGAATTTAAATTTTGCAACTCTGTCGCATCCAGCACATTTTACCTTTCCTTCAAAGTTCCAGAAGTAATAGGGATCAAGGTAATTAACCCATCCGCAATCGTGCTCCCAGTAATAAACCATCTCCATCACCCCCTCAGATTATTCCCTTCTCCCACAGCTCTTTCAGTTTCGGCAGTGGGTAACCAAGCAGCTCATGGTATATTCTGATGTTGTCCGCTCCAATCGGTCTCCAGATCCATTTTACTCTTGGCGGTGTTTCACTCATCTTCACGGTTGCTCCATGAACAAGCATATCTCCGAATATTGGATCGTCAACCCATCTCAGCGTTCCTCTCTCCCAGAAGTGCTCGGATTCATATACATCTTTCGCAGAGAACACGGGAACTGCTATAAGCCCTGCATTGTTCAGTATCTCCACAACCTCACTCCTTGACTTGTCTGATGCCCACTCCTCAAGAGCTCTGTAAATCTCAATCTGTGCCTCTGGTTTAACCCTCTCTCTTGCACTTGAGTACTTCTCCCAGAGATCTGGTCTGTTTATGACATAGCAGAGTTCTCTGAAGTCCTCATCCTGGAATGCTGAAACCATGACATACCTGCTCTCAACACCGATCTGGGGGTTGGGATGCTCAGGTTCATCGGTTCTTCCTGTCATGATTATGCCATGCACTGAAAGCAGCGTATCCCAGTTGCCCCATCTCTGCCTGACAACTCCAAATCTACCGTATAGCGGGAATGCATATCCCGTTGCCCTTGTTGAGCAACTTATCTGACTGAGATCGATGAATGTACCGAATCCGGTCTTTCTCCTGTAGTGAGCAGCGGCAAGAACTCCAATAAGACCCGTCAAGCCTGAGTACCAGTCAATAAGCCAGTTCGTCTGTTTAGTTGGATGTCCTCCAAAGTCCTCATGCCACCCTGTTATTGCTGCAAGCCCTCCAACAGCCTGACCGAGGATATCATAGCTACCCCCATATCTTCTTGGACCATAATTTCCGAATCCACCAAGATATATGTATATCAGCCTCGGATTAACCTCTTTGAGCTGTGGATAACCGATGCCCCACCTGTAGAATGTTCCGGGTCTGTAGCATTCAGCCATGCTGTCTGAAATCCTTATGAGATCGTAGTAAAGCTCCTTTGCCTCAGGAGCATGATAGTCGAGGGTTATGAAGTACTTGTTGTCATTTGCATGCAGAAAACCCATTCCAGTTCCAACCATGGGTCTGTGATCTGTCTCAGGCCATAGATAAGCTTCGTTGAATGGTGAGGTATGCCTCATTGGATCTCCAAGCTTAGGCATTTCAACCTTAATTACTTCTGCTCCAAACTCGCCGAGAGTTGCTCCAACGTGGGGGCTCAAGATGTACATGGTTGATGAGATGTGCCTCCAGCCCTTCAATGCTTCAGGTTTCTCCCAAAGCTTATCTGGATCAAACATCCTTCTGCAGTACTCTTCAAAGGGAATCTTTTCCATGTCCTCTCCAGTAACTGGATCTCTATCCCTTGGAGGATCGAAACTCCAGCTTCCTGGCGGGTTATGATCCCAAACCTTCTTTTCCATTATATCACCTCACTCATGATACCAGGTAGTAATACCCTCTCTTGCGAGTCTCTTGATTTCCTCTGGTCCAATTCCAAGGTATCTTGCAAATATCTCTCCATTGTCAAGTCCAAGCGGTCTGCCAACCCACTTGATTCTTGCCGGGGTTCTGTGCTGGTGTGCGAGAGGTGAATTTGCCACCAGAACCCCGCCATAATGCTCATCCATGACCTCAATTACATGTCCTCTGTAAACGAAGTGCTCGTACTCTGCAATCTCATCAATCATAAGCACAGGTGCAGCTGCAACCTCTCTTGCATTCATCTTAGCCTCAGCCTCAGCTCTTGTGTTGTTGACAAGCCAGTGGGCTGTGACTGTATAGGTTTTTATGAGCCCCTCAAGTGCGTTTCTGGCAGCCATCTCCTTAAGGAATGGATCTTCAGCAATCAGTCTTGCTCCTTCAGGATCTTCCTGGGCTATAACCTGAAGGATTCTGTACCACAGTCTGTCTGACTGTCCACCAATCATCATGTATCCATCTTTGCATGGGTTCCAGGCATACTGGTTGAGATTTGGATCCCAGCCTCCTATTCTTGCCTTTATACTTCCGTCATAGGCATACCAGCTTATATTGAAGTCCAGAATCTCCATGTAGCTCTCTGCTGAGGTTGCTTCTATGAACTGTCCTCTTCCGCTCACGTTCTCCCTGTGGTACAGTGCTGCAAGAATTCCAACTGTTCCCCACACTCCTGCAACTATGTCTCCAACCCACTCACCAGATCTTGTCGGATTTCCTCCGAATTCTCTTGGAAGAAGATCTGCTGGAAATCCAGTAGAGTGCACGTACTCACTTGCGGACAGACCAACAGGATCGAGCATCCACTGCCCGTATTTGGATGTCTTATCCTTCATCGAACCCCACTGTCCAAGCTGTCCGAACCAGGCATATATCAGTCTTGGATTTGTCTTGCTGAGCTGTCTGTAACCAATTCCCCACTCGTCAAATGTTCCGGGTGGGTAATTTTCAAGAACTATATCAGCATGAACAGCAAGTCTCTTGAAGATCTCTCTCCCTTTTTCCGTTTCAAGATTGAGGGTTATGGAGTATTCATTTCTATGCTCGTGGATGAATGTTGGACTGACCTTCTCTCCGGTGTATATGTCCTCAAAAGCATACTCTTCCCTGCCGAAAGGATACCAGTATCTCTGTGGATCTCCTTCAATTGGCTCCACCTTTATCACTGTTGCACCGAGCTCTCCAAGGTAGCTTGCTGCAATCGCCCCAGCCATCCCCATCACGGTGCAGTCCAGCACAATGATTCCATCAAGAGCCCATGGCTTTCCAATAGCTTTTTTATAGTGAATGTTCTCTTCAACAAACTCTCCGTAGCTTCCATCGGAATCTCTTGGATCCTTTACCCAGGGGGCGTAGAGCTCCTCCCTTTTTCTTGGTTCAGTCACTGGCCACGGTCTTGGTAGCAGTGTATCCGTTACATCATTAATTTCCAGTTCTACATACTTTTCCTCATATTTTTCATCACTCATTCAGGCACCTCCAAACTCGATTTCAAAATTCACTATTTTTGATGACAAATAAAATATTAAAACTTAACGATTTTGTCCAACCCTTTCATAGATTCTCCTGAATTCTTCTATTTCCATAGCCTCAGCCACACGTCCGCTTTCATAAAGAGCAGATCCGTAAATAACTCTGTATCTTGGGTCTTTGGTAATTTCACTGAGTTTACCAAAATATTTTACAGCTTTTTCAAATTTTTCAGCCTTCATTGCAGCCATTCCTGCTATATACAGCGCTTCTTCACTGGAATTTTTGATATAATCCGATAGCAAGTCCTCAACGGCCTTGATTTCTCCTCTGTCAGCTTTTATAGATGCAAGTCCAAAGATGGCTTCTCTATCTTTTTTGTCCTCAAGCTCAAGATAGGCATTGAGGGCGTATTCAGCTTCCTCAAACAGTCCTATCTTTAGAGCGGCTTTTGCACATTCCTTTAAAGGTCTCTCAGGTGAAAGATCTCTGATTGCATTGAAATATGATTTCTCTAAGATTATTTTTGTAACCTCCCCATGTGCATAGTATCCATGCCCTGGAAAGATGTAACTGATATCAAGTTTTTTAAGGTGTCTGAGTGTGGTTATGAAATTTTTAAGAGACCCTCCCAGATTTTCGTCGTAAACAGGATGGGTTATCACCGCATCACCTGAAAATAAAAATCCATTTTCACTGCTGTACATGCAGATGTGATCGAACGTGTGGCCGGGCGTATCCAGAACCCTGTATTTTTCATCTATTAGCTCTATTTCCTCACCCCCTTTCAAACCGACTATTTCCACATTCTTTCCAAAAACTCTGATCTTTTTCTCCAGAACATCTTTCATAGAGACATGAACAAATATGTTCACGCTATCAAAATCTTCGTAGCTCCTCAGTAGATCAAAGAGTCCTAGGGTGTGATCGTTGTGGGAGTGGGTGAGAAAAACAGAAGATATCTCTGAGATGTTTCCAACTCTGTTAAATTCAAGAAATGCAGTGTAGTCATTTCCGGTGTCAATCAGCATACCATCTTCTTTAAAGTAATACAGATTGGACGAGTTTTCAAATCCTTCAAGAAAGTAGATACCCCTGACTCCTTCAATCTCAATCCAGCTATAATCCTGTTCCTGGAGGTTCATGTTATTCGGCGTATGGCAGAGTGTAAGACAGCTTCAGTCTATCCTCCGCCCAGACTCTTCTCTCTTTTGTTTCTCCAGAGTAAACTTCGATCTCCCTGCCCTCCTGAATAACTCTCTCCACAACCAGCTCCAGAAAATGCCATGCTGTGAGCTTGTATCTGGCAATGAAATCATGGTCAACAACAACAGCCATTCCTGTGAACCTTGAAGTTTCCCACTCAAACTCTTCATTTGGCTCTGCAACAATCTCTCCTGTGGAACCTGAATACACCTTTAAAACCTTGCCCTGTACCTTATCACCGGGTTTCAGGTTGTACTCTTCATAAAGTTCCTTCGGCAGGTAAAACCACAATGCCTCTTCGTTTTTTGCCCTTACATAACCTCTAACAAGCATTGGGTCATACCCACACAGTATCACTCTCATTTTCTCAGGCATAACATCACCTGAAAAACAACCTCATTATAAACTATTTAAGATTTTTTGTTTTAAATTATCCGAAACTGCTTTTAAATTCGGAAAGATGTACAGGATGGTCATGAAAAAGTCACACTCAGAATTGAATTTTGAGCATGCCGGAAGAGCAGTTAAATGTCAGTTCCTTGAAATAGCGAGAGATTATGAGACCGTTGTCATCTTTGTTGAGATTCCTGAGGCGGAACATGCTGGATTTTCAGTAAAGAAAGGTGACAAGATTGTTGCAAAGGGAGAAATTGCAAGAGCCATAAGAGAGGCGAGGATTGAGGGCATTGAGATGGCAGTACCTCCTCCGGCAGATTCAAATGCACTGCTGATGGTCAGGGTAACCATTCCGTTTGAATCAATAAAAGAGAAGTTGATGAGGGCTCTTTTCAGGGAAATGAAATCAAAGGGACTTCTGTAAAATTAAATGGTATCGCCCATCATCACCATTAATAATTTCAAGTAAATGATAAATATTCTCTCCCGATTCTATGACTCAATGGGAGATCAGACAGGGCTGAGTCAGAGAAAATTCCCCGTGTTTCATGGTGTGGAATATACTGACAGAAAAGGTGACAGAGTTGTAATCAGAGAATACGATCATCTGAAAGATAGGAAAAAGCTCATACAGATGTATGAAAGTTTTACACCAGAGAACAGATGTCTCGGGCTACCACCATCAACAAGGATCGGAATTGAAAAATGGATTGATTACCTTGCAGAGGATGGATTCAGCATCGTAGCCGAAATAAAAGGAAATCTGGTTGGACACTGCTCTGTTATTCCAGCTGATGACCAGAAAATTGTTGACCTCTCCATATTTGTCCATCAGGATTACCAGGACAGAGGAATAGGGCAGAGAATGCTCAGAGAAATGATAGAATACTGCAGGAAAACGGGTTTCCATGGTATAACTCTCGTGACTGAGCGAACAAATCAAAGGGCGATACACGTTTACAGAAAAATGGGATTCGTTATAGTCAATCCTGAGTTTGAGTATGATCTTTATCTTCCATTGAAGCATAATTAAAAAACATAATTCATCAAAACTGATAAAGGTTTTAAACAAACTCAATGAGTTTTTTCCGTGAAAGAACGATACCACAAGGGTTATTTTCTTGGGATTGTAATCCTTACCGGAATAGTATGCGGAGTAGGGGCAATAGCCCTTTATGTGCTCATTGATCTTGTTACTGAAATTTTTCTAAATGGATTTGGGGGTGTTAATCTTCCAAATGCGTATGGTGAGGTTAAAATTTTTGATTTCAGTCTCAATCTCCCGAGAATACCTTATTTCATAATTCCTGTTATTGGAGGTGCACTGAGCGGAATTATTGTTTACAGATTTTCACCTGAAGCAGAGGGTCATGGAACAGATTCTGTTATTCGAGCATTTCACAGAGAGCATGGGGTAATACGGGGAAGGGTACCGGTGATTAAAGCAATAGCTACATCTCTCACCATAGGCAGTGGTGGAAGTGCAGGAAGAGAGGGACCTGTTGCCCAGATTGGGGCAGGATTCGGCTCCTTTATAGCACAGAAACTGGGTTTGAGTGATAGGGAAAGAAGAATTCTGGTTGTTTCAGGAATGGCGGGAGGTATTGGAGGGATATTTCGATCACCTCTGGGCGGAGCCCTCTTCGGGATTGAGGTATTATACAGGAAAGATGCTGAGACCGATGGACTCATCTATGCCTTTATCACATCGATTATCTCCTACATGGTGTTTACAATGTTTTTATTTCTGTATCACCACCATTATCCAGGGTCCATTTTCAAGACTCCGGAAATAATTCGAGTAAATTTCACTGAAATCCCTTTTTTTGCCATAACTGGAATAGTCTGTGTTGTGGTTGCGCATATTTATGTCAGATTTTTTTATTCAGTACATGACACATTCAAAAGAATAAAAGCCAGGAACTGGCTGAAACCTGCCATTGGAGGTTTTGTCACAGGTATCGTCGCTCTGGTTATCCCCCAGGCAATGGGAATGAGTTATGGATACGTTCAGTTCACCATAGATGGTCAGCTGGGGATGAAGATAATTCTGGGACTGCTAATTGCAAAAATAATCGCAACATCATTTACAGTTGGAAGTGGCGGGAGCGGAGGGGTTTTTGCCCCATCTATCGTCATAGGAAGCATGGTCGGGGCGCTTGTTGGCAACATAGCAAATCTTTTCATGCCGGGGGCAGTTGAATATCCCGGAATATATGCGATCGTAGGAATGGGTGCATTTATATCTGCTGTGGCAAAAACACCCATTGCCAGCATAATAATGGTTCTCGAGATGAGTGGTGGTTATGAACTTCTTCCTGCGATTATGACAGCCTCATCGATTTCTTATGTGCTCTCAGGTGGCATAAGCATTTACAGAGAACAGATGGAAACCAGGGCAGAGAGTCCTGCACACAGGAGAGAGCTTGTAAAGGATATTCTTGAAACGATAAGGGTCTCTGATGCCATGACTCCTGCAGATAGTGTTATATCAGTCAGCCCCTCAAGTACAGTCAAGGACGTTCTGTATCTCGTAAAAACAACAGGTCATCTTGGATTTCCGGTTGTGGAGAATAACAGGCTTGCGGGCATAATAACCCTGAGTGATGTTAATAAAATTCCCGATGAAGAAAAGGATACAAGAAGAATTGATGAGATCATGACAAAAAAGCTGATATATGTTTCACCTGATGAGAGTCTTGAAAATGCACTTAGACTTCTCATATCTCATGATGTCGGGAGACTGCCTGTTGTTAGCAACGGAAAACTTGTGGGGATTATAACGAGAAGTGACATAATGAGGGCTCATGCAAGGGAACTTGCAAGGCTTGAGCAGTAAGGATCATGAGATCTGGAGATGGGACCACTTTTCATTCCAGTATTTTCCTATCACCTCAAGTGCAGGGAGTTTCTCACCGCTCAGAAATCTTATGCTTGCTCCTCCGCCTGTTGATATGTGGTCAAATCTCTCATCAAGTCCGAGGATCCTTGCAGCAGATGATATGTGTCCACCTCCAACAACCGAAAATCCGGCGTTTGAAACAGCCCTGAGAATTTCAAATGTACCATATGAAAACTCCTCTTCCTCGAAAACCCCAGCAGGACCGTTTATGACAGCAATATCTGATTCTCCTATGTCTCCATAGTAAAGTTTTGCGGTCTCCCTACCTATGTCCTTGATAACAGGGTTCTTCACTTCCTTCAACTCTTCTATCCCAATGTCTATCCTTTCTCCTTCCACCTCTATACCAAAATCAACCGGAAGGGATATCTTTTCCGAATGTTTTTCGTACAGTTTTTTTATTTTTTTGTCATCAACTCCCTCCTTGTTATCCTCAACAACCCTTCTACACCATTCCCCCATTTCAACTCCATTGAGCATCAGAAAATAGTTTGCCACAACTCCTGTGAGAAAAACCCTGTCTGCAATTCCCTTTTCAAGGACGTTTTTCATCACCTTAACGGAGTCGCTTATTTTAGCTCCACCAAGCACAAACACCTTCCTCCCCTTACTCTTAAGAGCCTTAGACAGGGCACCTAACTCTTTTTCAACCAGTCTTCCAACAACAGAAGGAAGAACCACCGGAAAGCCTACAAGACTTGCATGTGAGCGGTGAGATGCTGAAAAAGCATCATTGATATACAGATCAAAATACCTGTAGAGTTTTGATACAATGTGTGATTTTGAATGTTCTTCTGGAGTCTTTCTGAGATCCTCTTCAGAATAGAATCTGACATTTTCAAGAATTATTATGTCTCCTTTTTTCATGGTGGATATTGCTCTTACTGCACATTCAGAAAACAGTTCATCCACATACTTTACGTCTCTATCAAGCAGTCTTGAGAGAACCTCCGCATGATTGCTGAGATCTGTGAAGTCAGTTTTTCCGGGTCGTGATTGGTGAGCAATCAACACTAAGGCAGTATCCTCAAGCTCTCTTATCGTGGGGATATGACTTTTAAATCTGGCTGTATCGAGAATCTCTCCTTCAAAAATTGGTGCATTGATGTCAATCCTCATCAAAATCTTCTTATCAGAATAAGATATGTCATCGAGTGTGGGATATCCTTCAATCATTGAATTCAGGAAGAGAATTTGTTTTAAAAAATTTTTGCAACAGAGCAAAAAGAGAAAACAGATTTACTCTTGGATTATTCTGCTTTTGCAAGGGTTATTTCAATTGCAGAGACGTTTGCCTCTCCCTGCTCGCTTTCAACTTTTTCGGTTGAGATCTGGATATCCTTCACAACAACATCTGGAAGGAACCTCTTTCTGACAATCTCTGCCACATCTACTGCTCTGCTTATTGCCCTTCCCCTTGCCTTAACCGAAACTTCTTTAATTCCGCTGTTGAACTGTGTCAGCACAGCCAGAACATAGTTCATTACCGGCTTGTTTCCGACAAACACAGAATTTTCTGCCATTTCTATCTACCTCCTTGTTTTTAACTCCCAAAACTAACCACTATATTAATTTTTCCTTAACCATCAGCTCAGCATTTAGAATGCTTGCTCCTGCTGCACCCCTGATAGTGTTGTGACCCATCGCTATATATTTCACCTTATTTTCCCCGTCCTCTCTTACTCTGCCAACAACCACACTCATTCCATTTCCTGCATTTCTGTCGAGTCTGGGCTGTGGCCTGTCTTTCTCGTCTTTCACCACTATGACATTTGCAGGTGATGTTGGCAGTCCTTCAATTGGTCTCAATGATCTGAAAGCTTTAACAGCTTCATCAACCTCAACTTTCCTGCTAAACTTTGCAAACACAGCAACAGTATGTCCATCAATAACCGGAACTCTGTGGCAGGAAGCTGAAACCCGTATATCTGCAGATCTAATGCCTTTTCCATCAAAATTTCCGAGAAGTTTCGGAGGCTCGGTCTCAACTTTGTCTTCTTCTCCTCTGATAAATGGAATGACATTATCGGTTATGGCGAGAGATGGCACTCCGGGATATCCTGCACCACTTAAAGCCTGCATAGATGCAACGTTCACCTCTCTCAAACCCAGATCCATCAGAGGTTTTAACGTGATCACAAGAACTATCGTTGTGCAGTTGGGGTTTGTGACAATGAATCCATCCCATCCCCTGTTTTTTTTCTGAACATCAATCAGACCAAGATGATCTGAATTGACTTCAGGGATTATGAGAGGGATATCCTCCCCCATTCTGAAGGCTGAGGCGTTGCTTGCAACTGCAAATCCCTCAGATGCAAATCTTGCCTCAACATCCCTTGCAACATCTGAGGGGAGGGCTGAGAACACTATGTCTGCATCAACATTCTTCGGATCCATGGGAAGCATCTCCATCTCTGCCACGTTTTCCGGAATATCCTCAGATACAATCCAGTTAACCTCATCCCGATAGATCTTTCCAACCCTTCTTTCGCTTGCTATCAGAGCAGAAATCTCAAACCATGGATGATTCTCTAAGATCTGGATGAACTTCTGTCCCACCATGCCTGTTGCTCCGAGAATTGCGACCTTGTACCTCATGCCTTCATGGAGAATGGTTCAATATTTAAAATTTGATGATCAACTCCATTTCAGAACTTTATCGCTCCATAACAGATGGCAATAATGAATGACATGATCGCAGAATATGCAAAGACAAGGTTCAGGGAGACATCGGCTATCAGTCCTGCAATCACATTACCTGCAATTGTTGATATTCCGAATATGAAGTGATATGTACCTATACCAAAGCCGTAGGAGATGCTGAGATCAGATGCAAATGCCCTCTGCTGTGCCTCAACAACAGACATGAATAGACCGTACAGAACAAAACCTGCCAGCAGATAGTAGAATGTTTCACCGAGATACATTGCCATGGATGAGGCAGTCAGAAACAGATATCCCACTGAAAGACTTCTTGTTTTTCCGATTCTGTCTGCCAGAACTCCAAAGGGATAGGAAAAGAGGGCATACACAATATTGAAAACAAGGTACATTCCAATAGCTATCTGAACTCCAAGATTTTCTGCCCTGAGCAGGAAAAACATGTAACTCACGTTTGCAAGACCGACAAAAAAGGAAAATGCTGAGAATTTTTTCAGTCTGAATGTTATTTCAGGCTTTTCCACAGGCTGGCCTGTTTCTCTGACAAAGATCAATGGGACCACCGCAAAAAATCCAATTGCTGCTGCTATAAGAATGGCATTCCCGTACTCAAATCCAAGGTAAACAAGCAGGAGTGAAAGAGAGGTCCCCATAACTGCTCCAAGTGTATCCATCATTCTGTGAAATCCAAATGCCCTGCCACTCTTAATACCAGATTCTGCCAGAAGGGCATCTCTTGGTGATGTTCTCAGCCCCTTGCCCACCCTGTCAAGGGTTACGAGGGCTCCTGCTGAAGCTGTTGAGCCTGAAAATGACAGTACAAGTTTTGAGAATGAGGAAAGAAGATATCCTGAAAAAACCATCATTTTTCTGTTGCCGACTCTGTCTGAGATATATCCGGAAAAGACCTTCACAAGATTTCCAAAGCCATCAATTATACCGCCAACGACACCTATGCCAGCATAACCTGCACCAAAACCTCTCAGAAAAAAAGGAAGTATTGGCAGAATTATCTCACTGCTCATATCGTTCAGAAAGCTAACAAATCCGAGTAAAAATACGTTTTTTCCAGCATCATCTCTTTTTCTGGTTATTCTGGGATCCATAGACTTTCAAAGCTCTGCGAGGAGCATTAATATACTTTTCCGAGATCTACCCCGTAGCATGTTCATTTGAGCTTCAGGTTATCCTGTCAGCATCGATTTTCCATCCGCAATTTCAGAATTTAAAAAATTAACTAAGATAATCTCTATTTACATCAAACCCTTTGCAAGTTCTCTGACTTTTTCATCAATGAATTCTCCTGCATTGCCTTCGTAAATCTCTATGAGCTCCACCAAAGCACTTCCCACGATGACTCCATCAGCTCCGGCATCTACAAGACTCTTCACATGCTCTGCCTTTGAAACGCCAAATCCCACTCCAACAGGATTTCTGCATATGTTTTTTGCCCTTTTCACAAAATCAAAGGCTCTTCCCCCAATTCTGTCTCTTTTTCCTGTTGTGCCATAATCTGAAGTGAGGTAAACAAATCCTGTACTTGCTCTGTCGATAAGCCTCAGCCTTTCATCTGAGGTGTTGGGAGATGCGATGAAAATCGTTCTGATTCCGTATTTGCTGCAAAGCTTCACATACTCCTCACTGCTATCTGCAGGTAGATCAACAGCAATTATCCCGTTTACTCCAGCCTCTCTTGACTTTGCCATGAATTTCTCAACGCCCATTTTGAATATTGGGTTGAAATACGTCATCAGCACTATCTTTTTGTCAGAATACTCTCTGAATTTTTTAACGATATCAAAGATCTCTTTAACCCTGAACCCGTTTTTCAGAGCCCTGTAGTTTGCCTTCTGAATTGTTTTTCCATCTGCAACAGGATCACTGAAGGGAATTCCAAGCTCTATTACATCAGCATATCTTTCAAGGATCAGCATGAATTCGAGAGTTTTTTCTGGAGATGGATCACCTGCAGTTATGAACACAACAAGAGATTTGTCAAGCATTTTCCAGCACCTCCATAACTATACCCATATCCTTATCTCCCCTGCCTGAAAGATTTACCACAACCACATCCTCCCTGTCAAGCGTTCCGGCAAGTGTCATAGCGTATGCCAATGCATGGGAAGATTCAAGAGCTGGAATTATCCCATCTGCTCTGGAAAGCTCCATAAAGGCTTCCAACGCATCCTCATCACTTACAGCAACGTATTCAGCCCTCCTCATCTCTTTCAGCCATGCATGCTCAGGTCCAACTCCCGGATAGTCAAGTCCGGCAGAGATGCTATGGGTGTCGAGAATCTGACCGTCTTCGTCCTGAAGGAAGTATGAAAGCATCCCATGGAGAACCCCCTTTTCTCCAGCGTTGAGACTTGCAGCATGCTCTCTGCTTTCAAGTCCCTTTCCTGCGGCTTCAACACCAACAAGCCTGACATCCCTGTCATCAATGAACTCATAAAACGCCCCGATTGCGTTGCTTCCTCCTCCAACACATGCGACAACCGCATCAGGCAGAACTCCTTCCAGCTCCAGAATCTGTCTTTTTATCTCTCTGCCGATTACAGACTGAAAGTCCCTGACGATAGTTGGATAGGGATGCGGACCGACAACGGAGCCTATGAGATAGTGGGAGCTTTCAAAAGTCCTGCTCCAGTCTCTCAGGGCTTCATTTATTGCATCTTTAAGCGTTTTGCTTCCACTCTCAACCGAAATAACATTTGCACCAAGCAGTTTCATCCTGAAAACGTTCTGTTTCTGCCTTTCCACGTCCTCTGCTCCCATGTAAACATCTACCTTTAGCCCGAGTTTTGCCCCTGCCATGGCAGTTGCAACACCATGCTGTCCAGCTCCCGTTTCAGCAATGAGTCTGCTTTTGCCCATGTACTTTGCAAGCAATGCCTGTCCAAGGGTGTTGTTGATCTTGTGGGCTCCGCTGTGGAGAAGATCCTCCCTTTTCAGGTATATTTTGGCACCTCCAGTTTTTTTAGTGAGATTCTCAGCCAAGTGAAGTGGAGTTGGTCTTCCGGCGTAACTCCTCAGCAGGTAATCAAGCTCTTTTCTGAAATTTTTATCGTTTTTAAGCTCACCATATCTCATTTCAAGCTCTTCAAGTGGAGGGATGAGCATTTCAGGCACAAATCTCCCACCAAACTCTCCAAATTTCATTAAATCACCTCTTTCAAAACTTCAACAGCCCTTTCAAGAAACTCCTCTTTGATGAGAATGTGATCTGTTGAGTATGAAGAGAGAACAAGTATCGGAATTCTGTTTTCTGCAAGAGCTGAGGATATCTTTGCAATGAATCCGACAGTATTGAAGGGCATGACAGCTTTGAAGGTTATCAGCCTGAAGCCCGTTTCGGCTTTTAATGAACTTACTCTCTCAAGCTGATCTTCTTTCAGAATAAGGGTTATTTCATCAAAATCCTTCACAGCAGCGAAAAAATCCACATCTGGAATGTCTTTAACATTAACAACTGCGAATCTATCATCGCTAATCTCTATCACCTTTAACCACCTCTGAAAATTTTTTCACAAGATAACAGTCC
>JALURI010000236.1 GCA_027016965.1 Geoglobus sp. | reverse complement strand
ATGCCATACGAGCTTTCTTGGATCGCTCTGCCTGATCTGCTTCAGCTTCTCTGCGACAATGTTGAACGCTTCCTCCCAGCTTATCTCCACCCATCCCGGGTCTTCATTCGGCCCTTTCTTTGGATTCGTCCTCTTAAGCGGTCTCTTGAGTCTGTAGGGGTTATAGGTGTTCCACATTCCGGAAATACCTTTTGGACAGTTGCCCCAGTTGAAGTAAGGTGCTCTGTTTTCGTCGGGATAGATCGCCCTTATTACTCCATTCTGCACCTTCACCTTGATGCCGCAGAAGTTGACGCACATCTTGCAGGTGGATCTGAAATATCTGACTTCACCCTCGTTGAAGGGTTTGGATTGTTCTGCTGCTCTGCTTATGGAGGAAAGATTGCTGAGAGCCGCAAATGCAGAAAATGCAGCTACACCTTTTAGAAACTTTCTTCTTGTCAGTTCCACATTAATCCCCTCCATCCATCATATCAATGATTATTTATATCTTTACCAGTTTATAAGACTTTCCATTACTATCACTATAATCATAAGTGAAACCATGGCATATTGCTGAAATATACTAATTTTCAGAAAACTTAAATAATGCGTAATTATCCTCAAATTATGAAAACCTGCAAGGCAACAAGGATTGAGGCAGTGCTAAGCGTGGACAGCAAGGGCCAGATTCTACTGCCCAAAGAGCTAAGGGAAAAAACAGGACTGAAACCTGGAGACAGGCTTGTTGCCATAACCGGGTGCGACGAGAATGGAGACGTCTGCTGCCTCATACTTGTGAGAGGTGAGATTGTTGACCATGGGTTAAGGGAGCTTGTCGCACCGATGCTGAAGGGAATTCTTGAGTGACAGGAGGTGCATAGATGGCTGATAAGAGAAATCTCTCTCCGATAGAGAAGTACCTGACCCTCTGGATTTTTCTGTCGATGGTTCTCGGCGTTGCTCTGGGATACATCTATCCTGAAATTGCCACCATCATCAGCTCATTCAGCATAGGCACCACTTCAATTCCGATAGCTGTAGGCCTGATTCTCATGATGTATCCCCCCCTCACAAAGGTGAAGTACGAGGAGATGGGAAAGGTTTTCGGTAATTTAAAGCTCCTGGCATTCTCATTAACTCAGAACTGGATTGTGGGGCCATTGGTGATGTTTCTGCTTGCCGTAGCACTGCTGAGAGACTATCCGGAGTACATGATGGGGGTAATTCTTGTAGGGCTGGCGAGATGTATCGCAATGGTTATAGTGTGGAACGAGCTTGCAGAGGGAGATAGAGAGCTTGCCGTGGGGCTTGTGGCATTCAATGCGGTGTTTCAGGTTCTGTTCTATGCTGTCTACATCTACATCTTCATAACCGTTTTTCTGACCAAGCTGGGACTGGCTGAGGGTGTGGATGTCAACATATCAATTGTCGAGGCGGCAAAGACAGTTTTCATATACCTTGGCATACCCTTCATGGGCGGGGTTGTCACGAGGTACAGCCTGCTGAAAAGGAAGGGGATACAGTGGTTCGATAACGTCTTTGCACCCAGAATAAGCCTTCTCACTCCAGCAGCCCTGCTTTTCACCATAGTAGTCATGTTCTCGCTGAAAGGAGAGTACATTGTTGAACTCCCGCTCCACGTGGCAAGAGTCGCCATGCCCCTTGCTGCCTACTTCGCCTTCATGTGGTTCGTAACGTTTTTCATCGCCTACAGGCTGGGCGTTGACTATCCGAAAACGACTACTGTCTCGTTCACCGCAGCAAGCAACGACTTCGAGCTTGCCATAGCTGTTGCGGTGGCTATATTCGGCATAAACAGCGGGCAGGCATTCGCAACAGTGATAGGTCCACTTATAGAGGTGCCGGTGCTGATAAGCCTTGTTAACGTGGCGCTGAAATTCAGGGAAATGCTTTATGATGGATGATCAATATCACGGCATTTTCAATTTTTCAGGGTGAATACTGTCCAGCTCCATCACTCGGCACAGCAGCTCAATTTTGTGACATCCTTGTAGAAGGTCTGCGCCACCATCTTTATTGCCTCGCTCATTGTTGGATAGACGTGAACCATGTCTATGATGTCGTCAACTGTCATCCTGTGCTTTATGGCCAAAGCAGCTTCATGTATAACATCAGCAGCCCTGTCGCCGAGCATGTGAACGCCCAGAATCCTCTTTGATCTGGCATCGATAACCATCTTTATCACACCTCTCATCTCTCGTGTTGCTCTGGCTTTCGGCACTGCCATCATTGACAGCGTTCTGCATGCACACGTGTATCCTGCCTTCTCAGCCTCTTCTTCAGTCATTCCAACGATTCCCACTTCAGGGTGGGTGAATATTGCCCTCGGGATGGCGTTGTAGTCTACGGTTCTGTGCTTACCAGCTACTGCATTCTCCGCAGCAGCGATGCCTTCCTTTGCAGCAACAGGCGTTGCCATGGGCTCTCCTATCACATCTCCAGCAGCCCAGATGTTTTCAGCTGCTTTAAGCCC
>JALURI010000235.1 GCA_027016965.1 Geoglobus sp. | reverse complement strand
CGGAGGGGCTGAGGTTGCGATTACAGGCTGCAATCCCCTCACAACTCAGGATGATGTTGCAGAGGCTTTGAGAAAGGATGGTGTTGAATGCTATGCCAGACGAGGGATGAGTAATGAGGAGTATTATCTGGCACTTGAGAGGATTATTGACTTTGAACCAGACATAATCATCGATGATGGGGCAGATCTGATATATCTCATTCATGATAAGAGAAAGGTTATTGCAGATAAGATTATTGGAGCAAGTGAGGAGACAACAACTGGTGTAAACAGGCTGAGGGCGATGGAAAGAGATGGAGTTCTTGCGTTTCCTGTTATAGCGGTTAATGACGCCTACACCAAATACCTTTTTGACAACAGACACGGAACAGGACAGTCAACCTGGGATGGTATATTCAGGGCAACCAACACGCTGATAGCTGGAAAGAAGGTTGTTGTTGCTGGCTACGGATGGTGTGGAAAAGGCATAGCGATGAGAGCAAAGGGACTTGGGGCGCATGTAATTGTGACAGAGGTGGATGAGATAAGGGCTCTTGAGGCGATAATGGATGGATTTGAGGTGATGCCGATGGATGAGGCAAGCAGGATAGGCGATATATTCATCACAGCAACGGGAAACAGGGACGTGATAACAAGGGGACATTTCAATTTAATGAAGGATGGAGCCATTCTGGCTAATGCTGGACACTTCAATGTTGAAGTAAATGTGGATGAACTTGAAAGCATGGCGAAATATACGAGAGTGCTCAGAACCGGGCTTAAGGAATTTGATCTCGGAAACAAAAGGCTTTATCTGGTTGCAGAGGGAAGACTTGTTAATCTGGTTTCAGGAGATGGGCACCCGATAGAGGTTATGGACATGAGCTTCTCAAATCAGGCTCTTGCTGCGGAATACATAGCAAATCATCGGAGTGAACTTGAAAAAAGAGTTTACAGAATGCCTGAAGAGCTTGACAGAGCTGTTGCAAGGCTGAAGCTTGAAACAATGGGAGTAAGGATTGACAGCCTTACGGAGTCCCAGAAAAAATACCTCTCAGACTGGAGGGAGGGGACTTGATCTGGAGTTATAGACCCTACAAAAACCCCATTGCAAAAATAAAATACCTGAGAACAATATACATAATGTATGTCATCGGTTTTTTGCTTGTTGGTTACAGATACTATCAGTTTGGCTTGACTGACAGATTCCTGATCCCATCTTTCGCCCTTCTTGCCACAATCACATTTTTCTCTGTTCTCATCCTCAGAAAACCAAAGTTCTGCTACACTGACGTGAACTACATTTATGTGGGAGGCAAAAAAATAAAAAAGAGTGATGTAGAATTTTATCCAGATTTTCAGAATCTGACTGTTGAGATTAAAGGAAAGGTAAGAAAACACCTCTACTTTGAAAGAAGAGAGGATCTTGAAAAATTCCTCAAAGATGTGGGATACAGACCAGAGTGAAAGGTGAGATGATGATTCACTTTTTTTCTCTTCAAACTCCCTCTGAGGCAAACAGCACAATCATTCAGGCTCGATATACCCAACTCCGATAGATACTCTTCAATAAGCATGGATAAGGTTAAAGCTTTAATAAGGAAAGGACCTGACCAGATATAGCCTGGTCTTGAGAGCAGAGATGATGAAATATTGAGAGAGATCAGAAAGAGGTGCAACAGCCAGGAAACAATTGAAGCATGCAGAAGAGTGATTGAGTCAGAGTACACTGCTTTTTCTTTCACCAATTTCCGTAGAGACTGCACTATACTCCAAATTCAGGAAAGGATTGTTATTCCTCTCAGCCAGATTGAACATCTGAAAGAATTGAGGTGATTATGAGATATTTCAGTTACAGAACAAGTTTCAGGGCAAATCACGCGTCAAATTACCTTTCGTTAAAGGGTTATTTTCCTGATGACTGGAATGAGATTTTAAAGCTCATAAATTGTCCCATTTACCACCCGGAAGTTCTCAGGCCGGAATATCTGAGAGTGCTCTGAACACCGAGTTTTATCCTGTTTGAAAAATTTTTTAAATAATCCCTTTCAATTTAAAGCAATGGAAAAGATTGACCGCATGGACCTAAAGATTCTTTCGGAACTGCAGGAGGATGCGAGAAAAAGTCTTCGAGAGATAGCGGAGAAGCTTGGAGTGACGGAGGCAACAATATACAACAGGATAAACAAGATGAAGAAGATGGGTATCATAGAGAAGTTCATTCCTGTTATAAATTACTCAAAGCTCGGATTCGATCTCATTGCAGTTATTGGGATTACAGCCAAAGGCGGGAAGGTCATTGAGGTTGAAAAACTTCTCGCAGAGCTGCCAAATGTCACGGCGGTTTATGATGTGACTGGTGAGTTTGATGTCATAGCTGTTTCAAAATTCAGAGACAGAGACAGCCTCAATGAATTTGTCAAAGACATTGGAAAGCTTGAGTTTGTTGAAAAAACCTACACAATGCTTGTTTTAAATGTTGTAAAAGAGACCCACATGATT
>JALURI010000234.1 GCA_027016965.1 Geoglobus sp. | reverse complement strand
ACGGGGTTGTTGTGCTTCCTTTAAATGCATACACGAGAACGGATCCGAGCATTATCAGAGCAAGAATCAATGCCAAGATTTTTGCTGATTTTTTTTCAAGTGGTTTTGCCATGGTAACAGAAATCGGCGGTTGGTTTTTAAAATTTTATCATTCAGCGGGATGAGAAGATCAGAAACTGTAAGATATTTAACCATCTGAAAGAAATAGGCTAAATAAAATGGAGAAAGATTGTTTTACGCTTTAACAAGCTCAATCTCAATTGTTGAAACATTTACAACTCTCCCCTGCTCACTATCAAGCTCTTCTGTATCTATTCTTATATCCTGAATCTTCACGTTGGGCATGAACCTGTTCCTGACGATCTCAGCAACATCCACAGCTCTGCTTATTGCCTTGCCCCTTGCCTTTATAACAACCCTGCTCACGCCCTCATTGAGCTGTGTAAGGGTTGCAAGAACGTAGTTCATTACAGGCTTTGAACCCACAAACACTACTGCATCCTCTGCCATGGCTATCACCTGATCTGGGGTTGAAGTTGGTCGATATTTAAACTTTATTCAAGAGATGCACAAATCTTACATGAAATAAACGGGTGTTCAATCACAGACCTCAATCATCAGAAGATGTGACCCATATCTCTTCAATCTATAAAAAATGCCCTGGAAGTCAAGAAAATTCTGTATCTCATTGAGAGATGGGAATTGCCTGAAGTTTGGTATTAAAGAGTAGTACAGCTCAAATAATTCAGCCCTTTCAGGCTGTATATCTCTGAAAACCTCCGAAAACACAATAATTTTTCCATCATGTCCAATAGCATTCACTGCATTTTTCATTGCTGCCCTGACATCAGTATACTCAAGAATTGAGGAAAGCACAGCTATATCGTATTTTTTTGTAAATTCCATTTTTGACTCTGTAAATCCCTGAATAAGTTTTACACGATCAAGAAGGTTTTTTTCCCTGCAGTTTGATCTTGCAATCCTCAGCAGTGGTCTGGAATAATCTACCCCTGTGTAAAAGCCATACTGACCTACAAACTCAGAGTAATGAGATGGAGAAGCGCTTCCACATCCAAAATCTATTATTCTGTCCCCTTTCCCAATTCCGGCATTCTCAGATATGACTTTTCTCGCATAACTGTATATTCCGGTCTCAAGCCAGAGATTCCAGAGATCTGCATCCTTCAAAAAACCCAGTGTTATGTTGGGGTGGTTTGGATGAATCAGGGCAAAGTATGATGCCCTTTCCATCACATCTGCTATATCAAGTATTCTCCCATCCATTTCATTCTTGATGAGGTCACAGGCTCTGTCTATCAACTTATTAAAATCCACATTGTCAATAAAACTCTTCCACTTTTCAAAGTAATCAATGTTAAAATAGCCATCTGAAAATCTCAGTCTGAAAATATAGGCTTTTAATATAAGATACCCATAGTAAAAATCCATATACCTGTCAAGCTTTTTCATAAGGATCTGAGCCATCATATCTCCCCATAAACTTTTTTCACGTACTCAACCACCTTTCTACCCAGTTCAGTGATTCGGTAGTACTTGAATCCATCCCTTTCCACAATCTCTACAAGTCCAAGCTCTATCAGCGAACTTGAGCCATTGTATCTGTTCCCCATCCCCTTTATACATCCAAGAACATTTGTAGCATCACTTCTGATCATCTTTGAGATGTTTGACAGATAATCAGAATTCGGATAGACACTGTAAAGATAAAACAGAACTTTTCTTCTCAGGATGCTCTTGTTTATGCTTCTGATAATGTGGGGGTCTATTGTCAGAAGATGTGGAGGTAACATTGGCTCACCTCTTAAATTGTATAGAACAGTTAGAATATAAAATTATTATGCTTATTATTATGACAAGTAAGGTACTCAATTTAAACACCTCCGATATTGAGAAGAGAAGTTATTGTGGTCTGACTCACGTAGGCGCTGATCGCTGCAACCCACATCATTCCCACCGTGTGAACAAGACCTGCGATGACCTTTCCACCATCCATTATCTTTATTGCAATTGTTGACAGAACCGCATGAATGAGCATAAGAAGAGCTATGAGTCTTGAAACAAATGTGAGATCTTCCGCTGGGACAACATGTAGAATTGACCCAATCATCTCTGTTGGAATGTTGAGACTGGAGTAAAGACTGTTCATTGATTCAACAACACCGAATGATATGTACAGGGCAAAGGAGATGCCTATGATTACACCATAGGCAATTCCGATAAATGAGCTTGTAGTCTGGGACCTTCTCTTTCTCAGATTGTTGATTGTTATGAAGTTTGAGGAAACTATCTCAGCCACTTCAATTGGCTCTGCACCAAGGGATATTGCCTCAACAAACATGTCTGTGAACCTATATACCAGGTTGCTGTTTGTTGAAATGGCAAATTTTTCCCATGCTCTTCTTTTGTTGATCCTTGAATTCAGTCTTCTGTAGAGCGCCTTTACATCTTCTGTGAGTGCACCGAAATCATGGGCAGTAAGGTATTTCAGACTTTCAAGTATGTTACCCCCTCTTGCAGAGGATGATGCCCCAAGACTCATTATGAATGAGGGTGCATTTCTATCCTTTTCTGATATCAGTTTCTCCTCCTTTCTTGCCACAAACCCTGGTAGAAGAAAAGGAGTGATTGCAATCGCCACAAGAAATGTGAATGGCAGGTCTATCAAATTCAGCACATAGTTTGCGTAAAGTAGAGCTGAGAATAAACTCAGAAACACAAGCAATGTGATGGTGAAAATTTTGTAGATTTTTCTGTCTGTAGCGGTGTACTCTCCTGACGTCTGCCAGAGCGGGTCTTCAGGCACAACTGCCTTCAGGTAGACAAGAACTCCCGCTTCTGTGATGAAAAAGAAAATCATGACCAGGTATATTGTGGTTGTCACACTTATGCCTGTTAGAAATGGCATGATTATGGCAAAAGACGCAAAAAAGCTGAGTGAAAGAACTACTGAAACATAAATTTCCTTGAATATGTCAATGCTGTACATTTTACCATTATAAAGAGTAACGTAATCCTCCATAACAACTTTCTGCTCTCTCTTTATGAACTCCTTGAAATCCTCTCCACTATCAAGTTCATGAGCCATTCTGTCAAGGAAATCAGAAAATATCTTGCTGGGGGTTCTTTTGGCTATGAATCTACAAGCCTGAGCAAGATTTCTTCTCCACTTTGACATCAGAAGGAAAATTTTTCTTGTCTCTTCAGCAAGTGCTTTGTACTCTGATCTGTCTGAGAGTATTTTCATCAGCTCTTTTCTGTCAATTTCTGATGTTGAAAGAGCTCCCATATGGGTTATGTAGAAGTGAATGTTATTGTCTATCTCATTTTTCATTCTCACCTCGATCATCTTTATATATATCAGAGCAGGAAGAACAATGAAGACTGGAATCGCAAGGAAAAGAATTCTGAAAGTTCCGAAGGGTTCCAGCATTGAGTAAAGGATGAAATACATGATCAGGAAGAGAACCAGAGCACCCAGTAAGGATGGAAGAAGAATAAATCTGAGATACCTGTCCACATCTATGCCAAGATGTCTGACATTCATGAGCATCACAACCTGAACGGCAAACCTTCAATTCCCTTTTTGTAAAAATTCCAGATTACCCTCGTAACCTCATAGTAATCCAGAATTTTTTCCTCTATCATTCTGGTGAGAATTCTTGATCTGAGCTCAAGTTCATTATAAATCTCTCTCGGATCCTCATAGCCTGCTGTCTGGGCAATTTTGTTCTCGAGAACATAGCTGTTGTAGAGCCCTCTGAAAACATGCTCATCGCTAACACCATCCCACTCAAAAACAGATCTCGTCACAACACCACCTATTTCCTCATAGTAACCCTCGATCTCTTCAATAACAAGACATCTCCTCAAAAATTGTCCCTTTCTGTAAACAGCTTGCTGAATCAGCACCACATTCAGGTTATCAACAAATGTTATCGGTACATTAATGGGGTCTCCCGTCAAACGCTGTATCAGCTTTTTAACACTACCAGCATGAAATGTTGCCAAAACAGGATGTCCTGTTTGCATTGCCTGAAACGCAATTGAACCTTCTTTTCCTCTGATCTCACCAACTATTATGTAATTCGGTCTGCTTCTAAGTGCAGCTCTCAGCAAATCAAATAAATCCACCTTTCCAGCCTCTCCACGCTCTCTTGTGTTGAGCTGCTGCCAGACGGGATGGGGGACCTGGACTTCTGGAGTGTCTTCGGCTGTGTATACTTTCGAATCAGGCTTGATGAAGGGTATCATAGCATTGAGTGTTGTGGTTTTTCCGCTTGCAGTCTCTCCGCTAACCCATATACTCATCCCATATTCAAGACAGAGCCAGAGGTAGGCTGAAACCTCTGCACTCAGAGTACCCCAGTTTATAAGCTGTGTTATGCTTATCGGCACAGCTGTAAACTTTCTTATGGTAAAGGAAGGACCTTTAAGGCTAACGTCTGTTGAATATATTATGTTTATTCTACTCCCATCTGGCAGAGAACCATCCACAATTGGATCCTTCTCGCTTACAGGTCTTCCCATTCTTTCTCCAAGATTCTTTAGATACTCTGCCATTCTGAGATCATTTTCAAAATCTATGTTGGTTGGCATCATGTCGAATATCTTGTGGACAACATGGGTGTTTCTTGGACCTATGACATGGATGTCTTCTATGTGTGGGTCTCTTATAAGCGGTTCAAGGGGTCCTGTACCTATCACCTCTCTTTTAATAAGATAGTGGTAATTGTAAGCTTCCTCCCTTGTCAGGGGAATTTTGGATGGTGAAAGAGAGAACCTGCTTTTTCTTTTGAATTCTTTTTTAGCTGTTGTGATCGTTGTTACCTTGTCAAAGAGTTTGTCAATCAGTTTCTCCATCTCCGCATCACTTTCAGGAGATGGTTCATATGGAGCGAGCTCAAGCATCGCATCGAGAACTGCATTGAATTTCTCCTCTTCTCTCTTTCTCAGTTTTGGCTCTATGGCTATGTACTTTTTTTTACCGTCTCTGTCAGCGTATATATGTATGAAAACAGGATCACCCACAGGATAGAGAACGTTTGGTCTTGGCAGTGACTTCATATCTCTGGTAAGCTGCACAACAAAATTCGGTATTGTGCCCTCCTTCTTTCTGAAATTGTCCAGATATCTCCTGAGGTGGGGATTTCTCTTTACTGCAATATCGAGCTTGTCACTTTTCACTGCCTTCATCAGCAGTCACCTCACGCAACTGCAGCAATCTCAACAACCAAACCGATCTTTGGCTCAACCCTGAATGCAATCTGTTTCTGATACTGAGCAGGAGCAAGATTGTACTTCTTTATCGTCATGGTGTTCTTGATGTCTGTACCGAATTTACGGAGAGTGCATTCAGCAAGGAATGTTGATGAAGCTTCTATTTCAAGCAGAGACTCTTCATCAATCTCACCCGTCAGTATAGTGGCTATTACAGAATTCCCTGCTGCTGTGTATCTCTTCAGAAATGAAACAAGATCGATTGCGGACTCTCTGTTAAGATCGAATTTCAGGAGTGCTGAAAGAGAGTCTATAAACACAACATCAGACTCGAAAAGATGCTTTGCCGATATCAGCTTGTTAACGTAATCATATCTCTTTCTTGGAAGACTGATAAGAGGGTAAACCGGAAAAAACTTCATCAAACCGGATATTATAAACTTCTCAACAGAGTAGCCAATGCTGGACATCTGCTTTACAAAATCAACTGTTGTGAACTGTGTCGACAGATATGTAACAGACACGTTATTCCTCAGAAGTCCGTACAGCATTCTCTGGCATACTATGCTCTTTCCACTTCCACTCTCCCCCTCTATCACCCCAAAAGTACCTTTTGGTACTCCCCCTCCAATTTTCTTGTGGAATTCATCGTTTGGTATCTGAACAGAATAGAAGGTCATGTTATCACCCCTGGAATTCAAAGGACTTTTTCACACCAACATCTGAAATCACAGAAAGTCTGACATTCCCATTTATTCTGGAGGAGTACACGTAGAGTGTTGCAGTTTCTCCAGGAGATACCGAAAGTCTGTCAGGTATAAATCTCACCACAGATCCATTCAGAAGGAGTGTAAGTGTGTTGTTGGAAGTATACATGTTTTCAGTTCCAGTATTTTTTATGTAGATTATGTACGCTCCAAGAGTTGAGTTGTAAACCACATTTACAGGATCATTTATTATCTCAAAATCCGTTCCCACCAGCTTCTGTATCAACTCCCCCTGTTCATTAGCCTCAATTGTTACCTTCTGGACTGTCATGAACATTATTGCTGATGCAGATGACGCAAGAACTACCGCTGCGATAAAGAATATCAGATGGGTTGCAACATCTCCGAAACCCATATTACGTCACCCGGTATTCCAAGTAAAGGGAATATCCATTCTCCGCCACAATCTTCAGTCTGTGAGTGGAATTTATCCCCCCTGGAATATCTGACACACTGAGATTCACTTCTGTGCTTGGATAGAGCGGGGTTCTGGAATATGCAAAATCATATTTCAGTCCATCAATAATTATGTCGAATTTTTCCGGATGCAGGGTTGGAGTTCCGGTGTTTTTCACTGCAACGGTGAGATTGTGACTTCCAGCCAAGGGTGTTGTTGTTATGCCTGTGATCTCCAGTTTTGTGTTTGATGTCTCCTCCATTCTCACCTTTTTCTCTCCGAGTTCAAATGAGTAGGTTTTTGCAATATCTGCAACAGTTGAGTACATGAGTCCAAATGCAATTAATGAGAAAACGAAAATTATTGAGAATGCTGCAACGGTGCTAAACCCCATTTATCTCACTGACCCCCTTCTTTATTCTGTATACCTGTCTTTCCACATCCTGGAGAAGTTCCTTGTTCATTTTTCCAGTTTTAAGAGCTTCTATAAAAAGTAGGGACATCAGATGATCGTGCACATTCATAAATCCTGCTGGTCTCCAGTCAGAGTTCTCATGATAAAGCTTTATTCCCTTTGCATGTCTCAGAATTTCAAACATGACGTCCTCTGAAATCCACCCTATCTCAACATAGTAATCTAAGACATCCTCCAGACCACTGTAACCAACCCTCTCAATCAGATGCTCAATCCATCTGAGCAGAAACATCATTGAACCTACACTTTTTGGGATCTTGTCCAGAAATGTTCTGGGTTCATCTTTTTTTAGGGTCTGGCTTATCTGAATTGTCTGTAACTCGGCTTTTTTATATTCCCGTGGCTTTTCAACTCTTGCTATCGTTTCATTACCTGAATCCTTTTCAGCCACACTCTTCTCACTTTCATCCCTGACCTTTGTTTCTGCTGATTCTCCCCCTTCTGACATGATTGCCTGTCTAACCTGCATTCTGAGAAGCTTCTGGATTGTTTTTTCAAGCCTGTCAATTTTCGTGTAAAGCTCTCCTACATCAATCTCACCGCTGCTTCTGAGTCTCTTTTCAACATTTTTCATAATCCTCTTCAGCTGCTCTTCTGTGAGCTTTCTTCCTTTGAGAACCTCGTAGAGGTCTTTCAAAATGACTGATGGAATTTTTCCACGATAACCCTCAAGTTTGTTTTTGAGTTCACCTTCTGAAAGAAAAAGACTCTCCTTTCTGTCACCTTGCCCCTGTTCTTCCTCTTTTTCCTGAATCTCATCCAAGTAGATTACACTCCTGATGTCATCTTCATTCAATTCCAATCACCTCCTCGTAAAGAACTTCATTGATTATCTGCTTCAGATTGAGGGCATTTCTGAAGATCATCCTTATATCCATCTGGAGCTCGATTATTATCTCTTCAAACTCCTCAATTTTCTTTTCAAGCTCATCTATCCTTTCAAAGCTCAGCTTTGTTGCCTTTGAACTTCCGACGAATGGATTTATCTGAGCAGAAACCACCTCGTACAAAGCCATCATGTCTTTCATTGATTCTTCAATCTTCTTCATTTCCTCCCTGATTCCATCAATCTCTTTCTTCAGATTGCTCATTGAAATATCCATCCTCGGCAACCGATTCTCGATGTCATTGAGCCTCTCATTGATCTTCATAATCATGTCATCGTCGGCAGAATCTGTGCTTTCTG
>JALURI010000233.1 GCA_027016965.1 Geoglobus sp. | reverse complement strand
TCCTTTCTGAAGTTGAGGCTCAGCTGAAACAGCTTGACAGGGACAGAGAACAGGCAATCAGATATAAGGAACTGAAAGAAAGAAGAGAATTTCTCGAAAAATGCAAACTTGCTCACGAAGTAAAAGAGGTGCAAAAGAGGATTAACAGGGTTGAGGGTGAGATTGAAAAGCTTAACAGAAGCAAAGATGAGAAAACAAGAGAACTGACAGAAATACGCACCAGGCTATCAGATCTGGAAAGAAGAGCTGAAGAACTGACGAGAAAAATTATAGAGGAAGGTGAAGAGAGTTACAGGCAGTTAAGAGATGAGATCCAGAATATAAAGGCAGAAATTGCTGGAAGCAAACAGAGAATAGATATTCTCAGAAAAGAGATTAACAGGCTTGGGGAAGAAAGAACGAAGATTCTGGTAAAGATAAGCCATGATAAAACAGAACTGAGGAAGATTGAAGAAGATCTGAACAGATATCTAATACAGAAGGCAGGCATCGAAACGACAATAAATCAGCTTTCTGGAGAGGCAGTAATATTAAAATCAAAAATTGGAGAAATGGGTAAAGAATATGAAGAGCTCAAAACAAAACTCTTTTCCCTGAAAGAAAAATCAGAAAGGCTCAAAGGTGAAATTTCTTCGTTAATAAGAGAAAGGGATATTCTGCTCGATACGATCCGTAGCAGAAATCTTGAAGTTGAAAATAAAAAGCATGAACTTGATTCAATAATTTACAGGATCTCTGAAATAGAGGAGGAAATAGAGAAAAACAGAGAAAAAGAAAGTTCTCTTGAAGTTAATCTTGGAGATCTCCTAAGGGAGAGAAATGAGACTGACAGAAAAATTTTCAGGATAAGAGATGAAATAGCTGAACTCGATAAAAAGATAAAAGAGAACAGGAAATCAAAGGACCGCATCGCTGAACTGGAATTGGTATTGGATGAAAACAAAAAACTCGAGAAAGAAAATATACTTCTAAGCAGCAAATGCTCAAGTATTGAAACAAGAATCATAGACCGAGATGCAGAAATTAATAATCTTAAAAACACAGGCAGAGTGAAAATCGGGGGAGAGGACTGGAAGGCCGTTTCTAAAACAAACACCATTATTGAAAAAGAAAAAGTGGTTAAAATTACTGCAGTAGATGGTGTTAAGCTGGTCGTGGAAGCGCTGTAACAACTCCAGGATTTACATCTCAAGAATTCAAATACAACCTTAACAAAACTAAAGTAAAACTTTAAACAAGGAGATTGCAATGGAATTTGTAACCGTAATTTTGATTATTTTTGCTATTTTCATCATTGTCTTTTCCATTAAAGGTCTGGTGATGGTACAACAAGCTCAGGTAATGGTAGTTGAACGATTGGGGAAATTCCATCGCTTATTGGGAAGTGGAATTCACATCATCTGGCCCATCATTGAGCAAGCAAGAAAAATTGAATGGAAATACGTTAAGGTGTTGGCATCCGGCGAGCAGGTAATCATTCACAAATCCATTAATCGCATTGACTTACGGGAAACGGTGTACGACTTTCCCAGACAGTCGGTGATTACCAGAGATAATGTGGTAATCGAAATCAATGCTTTACTGTATTTCCAGATCACCGATCCCAAAAAGGCTGTGTATGAAATCGTCAATCTGCCGGATGCCATAGAAAAGCTGACGCAAACCACACTTCGTAATGTGATCGGTGAATTGGACCTGGATGAAACGCTTTCTTCACGTGACACCATCAACCAGAAATTGCGCGTCATCCTTGATGAAGCGACCGATAAATGGGGCGTTAAAGTAAATCGCGTTGAATTACAGGATATTAATCCCCCTAAGGATATTAAAGAAGCCATGGAAAAACAGATGCGAGCCGAACGGGACAGACGAGCCATCATTTTACAGGCAGAAGGTGACAAAAAAGCGAGAATTCTGGAAGCCGAAGGCGTAAGAGAAGCACAAATTCAAAAGGCAACCGGAGAAAAGCAGGCAAAAATTTTACGCGCGGAAGGTGAAGCCGTGGCTAAAATTCAGGTCGCTCAGGCCGAAGCCAAAGCCATTGAATTGATTACGCAGTCGATCAGAGAAAGTAAAGGCAATCCTTCACAATATTTGATTGCCATTAAGTACATTGAAACTCTAAAAGAAATGGTCAGCGGAAAAGACAATAAAGTGGTTTACCTGCCCATCGAGGCCACTGGCGTGCTCAGCTCGCTGGGCGGCATTAAAGAGATGTTGACTAACCAGATGCCCAAAGTTTAAATTAAAATGGATTCAGGTGCAGAATACATTTAACTGCACCTGAAATACTTGCTTCAGTAATGTTTAGGAGGGTTAAATGAAACAAAACCGGCCATTAAAGAATGAATTAAATCCTCCACCAATTGCCATTGACGAAAAATCCGTAGAAGTGCTCCGGGCCTGGTTTTCGCCTGAGATTGGGCAACAGGTATCTTTAAAAACTACCTGGCAGGATCCAGGCGCCTGGGGTATTTTCCTGGTCGATATCATACGACATCTGGCCAATGCCTATGAA
>JALURI010000232.1:704-2536 GCA_027016965.1 Geoglobus sp. | reverse complement strand
CATTATATCACCACTACTTTTAAGTCCTTCAGGTCGCTTTGACTCATCACATGAAGGGTCATGCGCCATCACCACAGAATAGAGCAGTGAATCACATGGAAGGGCTTCTTCATAAAACAATGCACCTCTGTCAACAGTCTTTGTTTCATTGTTAATTCTGATTCTTGCCTGTACTTCGGTAGAGAGTTTTACGAAATCCCTGAAGACATCTTCAGGCAGTATCAGGAGGTCTTTTTTTATTTTTTCTTTCCAGAAATTATATTCTTCACCCTGTGGAAAGGCATTTTCTGAAATCCATTGTGCTATCTTGCCAGCCTCATCATGTTCTTGAAAATCAAATGTGTATTCTTCTAAAACAACTTTATTGTTATCGTCTTTTATGTTGCTTTCAGCCACTCCGATTACCTTATCATCCAAATCAGACGGAACAGTCCAGTCAACACTAACTCCTGCCATCTGCAGATCCCGTTTAAGTCTGCTTAATGCAAACCTTGATGTGGTGTAAGCAAATACGCCTTTTAGTGATCTTACAGGGAAGAGCAGCAGCCTGCCGTCAGTAAATGTTGCTGCTCCTGCATGAGCATCTGAATCACCCCTCCTAAAGTCAGGACCGAATGTCCATTTGATTTTTTCGCTGTCACCATTGCTGTTTTTGTTCATTTCAAACCATTCCCTGAGAGATCCCTTAATGCCAGAAGCCTGACAGACTGGATAATCAGTATATTTTTCTCTCTGAATAGGAAGATCAATAACTCCAAGACTCGTGCCGCTTCCACAGTGAAGTGACGATTCAGTATAAATGAACATAATTCTTGCTTCCTTGAACATATTAAAAACCTCCTATCAATGTTATTCCAAAGCCTTCCTGAGATTTTTTATCGCTGATTGATTTGAGCCATAACTTCTCAAACAGATTTTCAGGATTACCGTCTTCTATTTCAAAGAAATACACGCTCCCTGCAGGAACTGCCTTATACATTGGCTTTGGCATATTCTTAACAAAGTCGTAACCCCCTATACCTACCGGTCTCCCAACACATGCACCTCTCATCTGAATTTTTACACCATTAATATCACCCTGTTTACTTTCAGGATTTATCCAGCCTGGAAGCCAGCCCTGCTCGAATATTGCCGGAGTAGCAAGGACAATCTTAAAACGCCTGGTTTCGGTTACCATTTTCCTAATCGGCTCATCTTGAATATTACTCCATGATGATGTTTCATACCTGACAGACCGATGATCTCCACCAAGCCTCAACATACCTGTTTCTGGCAAAAGTTTTGTTCCTTCAACTTCAACTGCAAAGCCGACGCCTTCTTTCAGCCTGAAATACTCAACGGTGTAAAGTCTGCCTGTCTCAACGCTTCTCGTAATGCGATTCTTTCCAATTCCAGTTCTTTCTTCGGTTTTAAAGAGCTCGTTGATATCTGTAGGTGTCGGGATTTCACTGAGCAGATATTTCTCCATCTCAGCAGAAGAGAGAAATCCTGAAGGTGCTTCCATCACTTTTTCAGTCATAAGCCATATGCTGTTTAAACCGTCCGGCAGGTCTGTTAAGGTTCTACTGCCTGATAAATCAAATGGAAAAAGTACATACAACCTATTTTTTTTCCCTTTCTCTTTTACAATATCTCCGGGTATGGGGAAAAACTGCTCAAGTCTGCTCCTGTTTCTTCTGGCCAATGTAATCTGTCTCAGCGCAAGCGTTCCCAATTGTTCAGGTGTGCCTATTTCATCAATTATATCTTTATCAATTGTGACACCCGATTTATAACTATCAAACTCTCCGGACTTAATACTTAAAATATGCGACCGCAGTGCGCCGTATATC
>JALURI010000232.1:0-694 GCA_027016965.1 Geoglobus sp. | reverse complement strand
GTATATCGTTGCAGGAGATGGCGGGAATATTCCTCTGGCAAAATGATCATCTCCGCCTGAAAAAGGCCTTCCATCACGGAACATCAAAACATCATTAGGCTCCATAAACAATTTCATCTGTTACCCTCCCTGCCAAGAAAGGCTGCCAACGAGAGAAACTTACTTATCTCATAAAGCGAATGCCCACCTGTGTGCAGATTCATAATACCGTCAACAAGGGCTTTTACTTTTTCTTTATTAAATTCTCTTTCCTTTTTCTTATTCCATTGTCTTTTTGCAATACGGAGAAGTTCAAGTCTGATAACCTCAGAAGGCAACCCTTCAAGCCCGACTGTTTCTGTTCTGAATGAATAAACCATCTTTGGTGATATATAGTCATAGTAAAAGGCATCAGCCCACTCTCTCAAAAGCGGAATTGTTTCAAAAAGCCCATTTTTTTCATCATTTTCAGAGTGAAACAAATCGTAATACCACTTTGCGCGTATATGTTCTGTTCCACCTGCCCGTTTGGCAAGGGCAACACAGAAGGCGTTTTTATCGTTCATCTCTTTCGCCTTTTTCTCGCATTTCCTTACCTCATCAAGCACCCGTGAAAGGTTTGAGTTATGATGAGCTATGACAACCCCCATGCTGGCAGTTGCTTTGTCTCCCATTGATAACATAAAGCCACTAACCGGTTTACTGCTGCCAACAT
>JALURI010000231.1 GCA_027016965.1 Geoglobus sp. | reverse complement strand
ATAAAGGAAGAGGTCTTGGAAATGAGTTTCTTGACGATCTGAGGCAGGCTGATGCCATAATCCATGTTGTCGATGCATCAGGCACAACAGATGAGGAGGGCAATGAGATCGGAACAGGAGCAAGAGATCCCATGGATGATGTTGGATTTCTTGAACGAGAGCTTGTTATGTGGTTATTTGGAATACTGAAAAAGAACTGGGAGAAATTTGTAAGAAGAATCCAGATGGAAAAGAGAGATCCCGCACGATACATATCAGAACAGCTTGCCGGACTGGGATTCGATGAGATAACTGTCAGAGAGGCAATGAGAAGCTCAGGAGTGAATATGGGGGCAAATGATGATGAAAACCTGACTGGGTTTGCAGATGAGCTGATGAAAAAAAGGTTTAGAGTTGTTATTGCAGGAAACAAGGCTGACAAAGCCCCTGATGAGAACCTGAAAAAAATTCAGGATATCGGTGGAGTTATATGTTCCGCAATGTACGAATTAACTCTGAGAACCGCAAGTGGAAACGGATACATAAAATACAGACCCGGAGACAGAGAGTTTGAGATAATTAAGGAGCTGAATGAGAAGCAGAAAAAAGCCTTGGAAATGATTGAAGAATTTATAAAAAACCATGATGGCACTGGAGTGCAGAGAGCGCTGAATGTTGCGGTTTTCGAAAAGCTGGGGTACATAGTTGTTTATCCTGTTGAGGACGAGAACAGGTTTACTGATACAAAGGGAAATGTTCTGCCTGATGCACTCCTTGTGAAAGAAGGAACAACTGCCAGAGAGCTTGCATACATGATCCATACCGATATAGGTAAGAATTATATCCATGCAGTCGATGCCAAAAAGAAGATAAGAATATCTGAAGACTATGAACTGAAGAACAATGACGTGATAAAGATAGTTTCCAGCGCGTAGGTAGATACAGGATCAGTCTTTGAAATGGAATAATAAATAACAGCTAAAATCAGCTAACAAAATATTTTATGGGCTTACAATCAGCTTCTGTAAACCTCTCCTAAATCAAAATCTATTTCCTGACTCAAAAGGTCTCCTACCTCCCCAAGCAAATTGACAAGCTTCGCATAAGCATCCATGAAGTCTTTCACACTTTCAAGCTCATTCAGCCTCCCCTGAATTGAAGTCAGAGAATCTAAGAGTGACTCATCCACCTCTCCTGTAAGTTGCTTGGAAATAAACTGCTGCTGCTTTTCCTGAAATTCCACAAGAAGATTTTGAGCTACTTCATCTCCTCTCAAAACTTCCTCCGTATTTACAAAATTTCTGTACTCTTCACTCTCAACTATGGATTTTGCCAGTTCAAGCACCTTCTCCCTTATCACATCATTCATCAAGTTTCACCTGCCTTTCTCCCAGCCTTCCATGGCATTTTATTTTAATGTTTCGCTGAATTTCTTCGCCTCCGATATATTTATTAAGCCATAAGTGACAGGAAGAGCAATCGCGCTAACGGAGGGTTAAAAATGAAATCTGCCTATGCATACATCAGAGAAGCATGGAAAAACCCCTGGGATGGCTATGTTGGAGAGCTGATGTGGGAAAGACTGCAGAAATGGAGAAGAGAGCCTGCTGTGGTAAGAGTTGAGAAGCCAACAAGGCTTGATAGAGCGAGAGCTTTGGGTTATAAAGCTAAGAAAGGAATTATTGTTGTCAGAGTGAGAATAAGAAGAGGAGGTAGAAGAGCAAGTAGACCCAACAAGGGAAGGAAGACAAAGAGCCTGGTGGTATCAAGGCTCACACCAAAGAAAAGCCTTCAGTGGATTGCCGAGGAAAGAGCTGCAAGAAAGTATCCCAACATGGAAGTGCTGAACTCCTACTGGGTCGGAGAGGATGGCAGACACAAATGGTTTGAAGTTATATTGATTGATAGAGCTCATCCTGCAATTCTCAACGATAAAAATCTTTCAGGAATTGTAAAGCAGAGGGGTAGAGTTTTCAGAGGACTTACCTCAACAGGAAGGAAATCGAGAGGACTCAGGAGAAAAGGGAGAGGAGCAGAGAAGGCAAGACCAAGCCACAGATCCAATTTCAGAAAATAATTCCAAAATTTTATGAAAATTGACGGAATAACAATTTCTACCATATGTTACACAACAGAGGATCCTGAAAAGGTAGTCAAAGCGATTGAGACCCTTGTGCCTTTTGAATTCCATATTGAGATAACCAATGCCACAGGACACTATGGAAATCCCATCAAGTTTCTTGAGGTTCACCTCAGAAAAAAAAGAGAGATAAGAGATTTCTGGAACAACCTCATGGGAAAACTTGTAGATGAAAAAGATATTGTGCTTGAGTTTCTGGACGATTTGATTGATGAAGAGGGTGTTCTCCATCTAAGAATCGACAAACAGTCTGCTTTTCTGGGAAAGATTGAGTTTTCATCAGGCGGAGATTCAGTAATGGTGAGAGTAAAGCTTGTCACTTATCCATTCAGAAGGGAAAAAATTCTTGAATTTGCAGAAAGGTTAATTTCTCAGGGGTATGATTGACTTCATAAGATTCGATTACAGCCGGGAATTTGATTTTGGATTTGATAAGTACATCGTTTTTGGTGATCTGACCCAGAGGAACATTCAGGGATGTGAAGTAAAGGCCGAAAGTTCAAAGGAACTTAGAGCAAAGCTCAGAAATGTAGATGGATTTGTTGGTGTAATGAGCGGGAGAGAAGAGGTAAACAGATACGCTGTGATGAGGAAAAAAGTTGATGTGATCCTTGACTTCCCTGAAAGGAGATTGGACTACACAACATTCAAGCTTGCCAAAGAGAAGGATGTTTTTATTGAAATATCTCTGGGAAACCTGCTTTGTGCTGAGGGGAGAAAAATGATTGGACTTGCCCATGAGCTCAGAACAGTTTTTAGAGTAATAAAGAGGTTTGACACACCCTTTATTCTGACAAGTGGAGCAGGAAGCTTTTACGAGATGAGGCCGAAGAAACAGATTTATGAGCTCTTCTCTTTTTTCGGTGCAGACATCAAAAGAGCAGAGTACTGGGCTGAAAGACTTCACAGGAGATTTTTTGATAAGAAATACATAATGGATGGTGTTGAGCTGATATGAAACTCCTGCCTCCTTCACTCAGGAAGAGAAAAAGATATATTGCCTTTCAAATTATCTCAGCCAAACCAGTTGAGGTTGAAAAGGTAAGGGAAGCTCTAAGTTCATCACTCTTGAAGCTCTTTGGAGAGCTTGAAGGTCCAGCGGTGAAGCTGATGGGGTTCAGAGATGGGAAGGGAATGATCATGTGTTCCCATGATGAACTCAATAAAGTAAAAATAGCACTTACCCTGATAAAAAAGATAAACGGGCAGGATGTGATTCCTGTGATTCTTGGAGTCGCTGGCACGATAAAAAGTTGCAGAAAGAAATATCTGGAGGTGTTGGAAAATGCAAATTCCGCAGATGGGATATGATAGAGCGATTACAATCTTCAGTCCTGATGGGAGGCTCTATCAGGTTGAATATGCAAGAGAGGCTGTAAAAAGAGGAGCTACAGCTATAGGAATCAAAACTAAGGAAGGAATTGTTGTTATTGCAGATAAGAGAGTGGGAAGCAGATTGCTTGAATCAGATACAATTGAGAAGGTTTACAAGATTGACGATCACATCTGCGCCGCAACGTCTGGTTTGGTTGCGGATGCAAGGGTTCTGGTTGCAAGGGCAAGGCTTGAGGCGCAGATAAACAGGCTCACATTTGACGAGCCAATTGGCGTGAAAGAGCTTGCAAGAAAGATCTGTGATTTCAAGCAGCAGTACACCCAGTTTGGTGGTGTGAGACCATTTGGCGTTTCACTGCTTATTGCTGGAGTAGATAATGAACCAAAGTTATTTGAAACAGATCCAAGCGGTGCACTGCTTGAATACAAGGCAACTGCCATAGGTTATGAAAGACAGAAGGTTATGGAATACTTTGAAAAGGAATATAGAGATGACATGAGCCTTGATGAGGCAATACACTTAGGGCTTGTTGCGATGGGTAAGGTTATAAACGCTCTCCTCAGTCCTGGTAGTGTTGAACTTGGAATAGTGAGAGTTGATGACAAAACATTCAAATTGCTTGAAACTGATGCTCTTTCCGGTTACATAGAGAAGGCAAATGAAGTTCTCAAGAGAGAGCTCTCTTAATCGGGGGGAGCTCAATGGTTTCCTTAGAGAAAGCAGTAATTGCAAGGCTGAAAAAAGGTGGAGAGAATTTTGAAGTTCTGGTTGATCCATATCTGGCAAGAGACCTGAAAGAGAGTAAGGAAGTGGATTTCGAAGAACTGGTTGCTGTCGAGGAAATATTTCACGATGCAAAAAAAGGTGACAGGGTATCGGCTCAGGACCTTGAAAAAATCTTCAATACGAGGGATATAAAGGAGATAATAAAGAGAATAATCCTCGAAGGAGATGTTCAGATAACTGCAGAACAGAGAAAGGAGATGCTCGAGCAAAAGAGGAAACAGATCATTGAATACATAAGAAGGAATGCAATAGATCCAAGAACAAACGCCCCCCACACATATTCAAGGATTGAATCAGCTCTTGAGCAGGCAAGAATCAATATAGACATTTTCAAGCCTGTGGAAGCTCAGGCAAGAGAGATAGTTAAAGCAATAAAGCCAATACTCCCCCTGAAGTTTGAGGAAATTGACATTGCCATAAAGGTTCCACCAAACTATACCGGAAAAGCCATTTCCGCTCTTTACAACTTTGGAAATGTTCTTAAAGAAGAGTGGCAGAGAGACGGAAGCTGGATATGCGTAATGAGAATTCCGGCAGGCATGCAGGGCGATCTCATGGATCTGCTTGGAAAGGTCACAAAGGGAGAAGCCATGACAAAAATTCTGAAAAGGGGGTGATTTAATGGCATCAAGACCCATAGTTCTGCCTGGAGAATTGCTTGCATCAAATCCAAAGGTTGCAGGCAGTGGCACATATATTGAAAATGGTAAGGTTTATGCAAAATTTCTGGGTTTGCTTGACAGAACAGATACATCTGTCAGGGTCATCCCTCTCAAGGGCAAGTACATTCCCTCGGTAGGGGATGTTGTAATCGGTGTTGTTAGGGAGGTAACAGCAAACGGGTGGGTTGTTGACATAAACTCGCCCTATCAGGGTTTTCTGCCTGTTTCAGAGAATCCTGAAATGAGACCAAATAAAAAGCCAAATGATGTCCTTGACATTGATGATGTGATTATTGGAAAGGTCATGAACATAGATCCGAAAATGAAGGTGACGCTAACAATGAAGGACAGAATGTGCAGGGCGGTGAGATTTGGAAGGATCATTGGAATAAATCCTGCAAGGGTTCCAAGAGTGATAGGCAAAAAGGGTAGCATGATAAAAATGTTCAAGACAGAGCTTGGTGTGCAGATAGTTGTTGGGAAGAATGGATTGATATGGGTTAGCGGTGACAGAAGGAAAGTAAATATTGTAGAAGAGTCTATTTACATAATCGAGTCAGAAGCCCATACAGACGGGCTCACTGACAGGATAACCGAGTTTGTGAAAAGAAAGAAGGGTGAATTGAATGAGCAGTGAAGAGATTAAGCTGATAGTTGATGGTAAAAGGCTCGATGGTAGGAGATTTGAAGATCTGAGACCGATAAAGATGAAAGTTGGTGTGCTAAAAAGAGCTGATGGGTCATGCTACCTTGAGATGGGGAAAAATAAGGTTGTTGCAGCTGTTTTCGGACCAAGAGAGGTCCATCCAAGACATCTGGCTGATCCAACTAAAGCTGTGGTCAGATATAGATATAACATGGCTCCTTTCAGTGTAGAAGAAAGAAAAAGACCGGGTCCTGACAGAAGGAGTGTTGAGATATCCAAGGTGAGCAGGGAGGCAATTGAAGCCACTGTCATGAAAGAGCTGTTTCCCAGAAGTGGAATTGACATTTTCGTTGAGGTTCTGCAGGCTGATGCAGGAAGCAGAACCGCATGCCTCAATGCTTCAAGTGTGGCTTTAGTGGATGCAGGTGTGCCCATGAAGGGAATGATATCCAGTGTTGCTGTTGCAAAGGTTGATGATGTGCTTGTGGTTGATCCAATGAAGGAGGAGGATAATTACGGGCAGGCTGACATTCCCTTTGCATTTTTTATAAGAAACGACAGAATTGAGTCCATTGCTTTGCTGCAGATGGATGGAAGGGTTTCGAGAGATGAGTTCGTTAAGGCTCTTGAAATGGCAAAGAGAGGTGCCATGAAAATTTATGAAATGCAGAAGGAAGCGATAAAGACAAGATACATCATTGAAAGTGGGGAAGAGGTGAATGAAGTTGAATGATGACATAATACTTGACATAAGAAGAGATTACGTTCTCGGAAAGCTGAGAGATGGGGAAAGGATAGACGGAAGGGCATTTGATGAGTACAGAAATATAGAGATAGAAACCGGGATAATTGAAAAGGCTGAGGGGTCAGCTCTTGTGAGTATAGGAAACACCCAGGTCATTGTCGGTATAAAAATGCAGCCTGGAGAACCTTTTCCGGACACTCCTGATAAGGGCATAATCATAACAAATGCAGAGCTTGTTCCCCTTGCATCGCCGACATTTGAGCCAGGTCCGCCTGATGAAAATTCAGTTGAGCTTGCAAGAGTTGTTGATAGGGGCATAAGGGAGAGTGAGGCTGTTGATCTGTCAAAGCTTGTCATTGAGGAAGGAGAAAAGGTATGGCTTGTTTTCATTGACATACATGCCCTTGATGATGATGGAAATCTGATGGATGCCTCATCTCTTGCTGCAATTTCTGCATTGCTAACTACAATAGTTCCTGCTGAAAGATTTGATATTGGTGAGGACTTTCCTCTGCCTGTAAGGGATCTGCCTGTTTCCATAACAACCCAGATGATAGGCACCCATGGAGTTGTAGACCCATGCAAGGATGAGGAGTATGCGTCGAAAAATTTTATAACAATAACAACAGACAGCGAGGACAACATCGTTGCCATCCAGAAAAGTGGCAGCTATCTTATGAGCGAGAAAATGCTCATGGAGATAATAGATACAAGCATAAGAAAGGCGAAGGAGAATAGGAAACTGCTGAAAGAGGTGTGACGAGATGCCGAGAACCAAGAAGGTTAAGATGTCCGGCAGGTTTGGACCAAGATATGGAATAAGGGTTAGAAAGAACATTGTTGAGATCGAAACTGCTCAGAGAAAGAAGTATGTTTGCAGGAAATGCGGAAAGAAAGCTGTGAAGAGAATCGGAACAGCCATCTGGGAGTGTAGAAGCTGTGGATATAAATTTGCAGGTGGAGCATACATCCCTGTTTCTCCATCAGCGAAGATAGTTGAGCAGGCGATAAGCAAAGGTAGAGGATTATGAGCGTCTTCATATGCGTTTACTGTGGCGCAGAAGTGGATGTTGATCCTGAAAGAAATCTGATACAGTGTGCAAAGTGCGGAAGCAGGGTTGTGATGAAACCAAAACCACCTGCTCTGAAGAAGAGAGTTAGGGCAATCTGAAACAGCTTTCAGAGGTCTTATCACCATTTTTGAGTATAACTTTAAATATCTGTCAGATTTAGATTTATTCTATGTCAAACGAAATAACAATAGATGAACTCATAAATCTGCTGGGTAGAGGATACTGGATAGAAACGCAATTTGAAGAGGCATCCCAGTGGAGTGCTTACATTACATCCATGAGTGATAAGGGAAGAGAAATAATATTCACCATTATTAAGGATTCAACAAGACATCGAATTCTTCTTGAAGAACTGGGGAAAAAACTGGGGGTAGATTTGAAAAGCATGTCGAAAAGCTTTGAAAAAAGAGGATTCTATTTCGGCAAAATGAAAGAAGACGAGATATTCAAGGTAATTCTTGAGCATGAGATTGTTGTGAAAGATCTGTACACAAGGCTGAAACAGCATGTCAACCCTGATATTCTGAAAGAGAGCAATCTTTCAACTGAAGAATTTTACAGAGCTATGGATCTATTGATATCCGATGAAGAAAGACACATCAGGATGGTAGAGCCTCACTCTGACAAGACAGTCAGAATACTGTGATCTTTCAAGTTTTCTGCCATTTTCACTGAAACTTTTTGCCAATGAACAGATCTGATTGGTTAAAAACTCAGATTCTGTAAAAAAAGCAGTGATAATGTTTAA
>JALURI010000230.1 GCA_027016965.1 Geoglobus sp. | reverse complement strand
TGATGAAGCCAGGAAATTTGCTGAAGAAATCGGTTATCCCATCATCATCAAGGCATCTGGAGGAGGCGGTGGAATAGGTTTGAGCGTTGTGCACAGTGAGGAGGAGCTTGAAAAGGCCTTTGAACGTAGCAAGGCGCTGGGTACGAGATTCTTTAAGGACGATGCTGTTTATCTGGAGAAGTTCCTGCCGAAGCCTAGGCACATCGAATTCCAGATTCTCGCAGATGAGAATGGGAATGTGGTTCATCTTGGGGAGAGAGAGTGTAGCATACAGAGGAGACACCAGAAACTGATTGAGGAGGCACCATCTCCAGCCCTTAGCCATGAAGACAGGCAGATATTCGGAGAAGTCGCGGTTAGGGGCGCTGAATACATAGGCTACACCAACGCTGGAACCATGGAATTTCTGTACTACAACGGAGAACTCTACTTCCTTGAAATGAACACCCGGCTTCAGGTGGAGCACACCATAACTGAAATGGTTACGGGCATTGATATCGTTAAAGAGCAGATAAGAATTGCATATGGTGAGAGTCTAGATTTTGAACAGAAAGATGTGGAGATCAGAGGCCATGCCATAGAGTGCAGGATTGTGGCCGAAGATCCCTCAAGCTTCTTGCCAAAGAGCGGAAAAATAACCTACTACAGGAGTCCTGGGGGAATAGGGGTAAGGGTTGACAGTGGAGTCCACATGGGCTACGAAATCCCGCCCTACTACGACTCCATGATTTCCAAGCTCACTGTGTGGGGTAGAGACAGGCTCGAGGCCATTGCCAGAATGAAAAGAGCCCTTTATGAGTACATCATTGAAGGCATAGAAACCAGCATACCCTTCCACATGGCAGTCCTTGAGGATGAGGAGTTTGTCAGGGGTAATATTCACACGAGGTTTGTTGAAGAGCGGAGAATTCTGGAGAAGGTTGTAGAAGTTGCCGAAAAGCTGAGACCACTTAAGAAAAGACTGGAAGAAATTTTTACCAAGGATCACTGTACGATTCCTGAAGATGCTGCCATGGACGCCGCCATGAATTCCGAGCAGTTAATGGCAATCGCCGCAGCTATTGCAGCCTACGAAGGTGAAACCATTGGAGAGGTCATAAAAGTTGCAAATATGGGGAACGGTAAAATTTCAGAGTGGAAACTGGCGGTGAGGATTGAGAACCTGAAACTTTGAAATTTTGAAATTGAAGGAGCTAGAAAGTTCCAGTCCATATGGATTCCGGCTGAGACCTTGGGCGTCAACCTATCAACCTTATCAAGTCGGTTAAATAATAGAAAAGTTAATATTAATTGCTTGGAACTTCAATGAGGATATGGGCTTTCTGATAGTGTCACTGGTGCTGCTGCTCGTATCTGTATTTGCTCTGCTTATTCTGAATTCTCATGAGGAGGAGAAACTATCATTGCTCAACCAGTACTGGAACAACCTGTCCCTTGGAATCGGGATTTTACTGATATTCATCGGGATGATATACTTCATCCTCTTCGCTGGACTGATTATTGGTAATTTCTCTGTCACTATACCTCATCTTATTGGCGTTACAGTCCTCTACATGCCCGCAGCGATTGTGCTGCTTGGATGGCTGGTTTTGAAAACGGGGCTGGCGATAGCCCCAACGATTAGATTCCTCAACACCGTTACATATATCTCAGTCTCTTGGATTCTCATGCAACATATCGAAATGGCCGTTAAGCCTGAAGTTTCCTATACAGAATTCGGGATTATAGCACTGGTTGTTTCAGTTGTGATTTTTTATGCTGCCATTTCAATCCTCAGATACAGGAGCCGCATGAAAGCCCACATGCTGCTACCGATAAACCTGGTTCCTCTGTTAAATGCTGTATTCATAACCTTCACTTTCATAAGCCTCTCAGGAATCTCCGCAAGCCTCGGCCTATTCCTGACTCACGTCCTGTCCTGCCTGATTGGCGCTCTGGTAATTATTTACTTTGTGATATCATTCATAACAGAAGTTCGGTTGTATCTGAAATAACTTTTTAGCTTATCGTCTTTATTTTTTATTCATTTTTTAGCAATGTGTAAAGCTGGTTTGGTTTTTATTATGGTATCGATATCTCATAACAAAATTATAAAAATTATAAAAATCATAACAAAAACCTGGAACTCAGATTCAAGATCAATTGAGTTTCAAGATGGATGGAGTGTCCAATATGTAAAGCAAGAGCAGCTTAATTTTAATGATTTGTAAAAAAAGAAGTTTATCTAGAGCCAGATTCTTTACTCTACACTAACAGATGGTATCCTTAGGTATACCCGATCTGGGCAGTATAATGAGCAGTCTGATACCGGGATGTAGAAAGGATGATGGTAGAAGGGATGATAGAAGGAGAATGATAGAAGGAGAAGGAGAAAAATTATGACAGGGGTATATGAGGCTGAAGTCAAGAACTCTGAAAAATCAGAAGAGGACTCAGTGTTTTATCGCATACTGGAATGCACCTTGAATTTATCTTTCCAAGAAAGTCAGATATATCTTGCTCTTCAAAATCGTCCCTATACGGGACTAAACGAGCTGG
>JALURI010000229.1 GCA_027016965.1 Geoglobus sp. | reverse complement strand
GCTGGTGGCATAACTGCAATGAAAGACCCTACAAGGGGTGGTATAGCTCAGACCCTCAATGAAATGGCTGAAAAGAGTGGTGCGGGAATTCTGATTGAAGAAGAGGAAATTCCTGTGAGGGATGATGTGAGGGCTGTTTGCGATGCTCTGGGTCTTGACCCGATCATACTTGCCAATGAGGGAAAGGTTGTGGTGGCTGTTATTCCAGAAATGGCTGATGATGTGTTTAAAGTACTGAAAAAACACGACAAAAATGCGAAAATAATCGGCCATGCCACAGAAAAATTTAATGAGGTTGTTGTCAGGACTGAAATCGGGACTGAAAAAATTCTTCCCCCTCCTGCACTCGATCCTGTGCCGAGAGTTTGCTGAGATAGGTTTTTATTTCATCAGAACGACTCAGCAAGGATGATTGCCTCCGCTCCTGGAAAGGTCATAGTCTTTGGAGAGCACGCTGTTGTGTACGGCAGGCATGCAGTTGTCTCTGCAATAGATCTCAGATGCTATGTCAGGGCTGAAAAAAGAAATGGCTTCAGGATAATTTCTGAATTTGGTGAAACGAGACTGGATTTCAGCGGACCCCATTCCTACATCTCCTATGCCATAAAAAGATTCTCAGAAATCAAGAGGGTTGATGGAGTTAGCATAGAGGTTAAAAGTGATGTTCCACCTGAAAGCGGACTTGGAAGCTCAGCAAGCGTCACAGTTGCAGCTCTTGGAGCTCTCAATGCAGAGTTCAATGCAGAACTGACAGAAGAAGATGTATTTGAACTTGCAAGAAAAGTGGAGCTTGATGTTCAGGGAATAGGAAGTGGAACTGATCCTTTTGTTGTGACATTTGGTGGAAGCTGGCTGATACCTGAAAAAGAAAAATTCAAGACTGAAATTGAGTTCAGCGTCATAGACACAAAGAAAAAATCAATAACATCCGAGATGGTGATGAAGGTCAGAGATCTCAAGGAAAGACATCCTGAAATAACAGAGTCAATTCTCGATGCAATTGACAGCATAGCCATTGAGGGTGTTGAAGCTCTTAAAAAAAATGACATCGATAGAATTTCAGAGTTTTTCAGAATAAACCAGAGCCTTCTGAGAGCCCTTGGAGTTAGCACACCATCCATAGACAGAATAATTGCAGAAATCGAGGAAAAAGGTTACAGTGGGAAGATAACAGGTGCCGGAGGAGGAGGATGTATAATAACTAATGGAAAAGGAGATTTCAGAATAAAGCTTTCCGGGGAGGGTGTCAGAATTGAAGATTCTGAAGATTGGAGGGAGTCTGATAACTGAAAAACATGAAAATGCATTTGAAAAGGCAAGAGACGATGTTATCAAGATGATAGCAGACCAGATAACCGGGAAGCTCATTTTAGTTCATGGGGTTGGAAGCTTCGGACATCCACATGTAAAGAAATACGGTCTCACACCACATGGCATATCTGTCACACATCTTGCATGCATTAAGATAAACCACAGATTCTGCAGTGCCCTTGCTGCAAGAGGAATCAATCCAGTTCCGATTCACCCGCTGGAATTCTTCCACAGACCGGATTTTGATCTGATTGAGGAGCTTGTTGAGTCGAGTTTTGTACCTGTTCTCCATGGAGACGTCATATATCAGGATGGAGAATTCAGGGTGATAAGCGGTGATGAAATAGTCAGAATTTTCGCAGAGAAATTTGATGTTGAGAGAGTTGGATTTGCATCTGATACAGACATAATTGTTGATGGAAAAACACTTGATTTCGTAGATGTTTCAATGGTGGATGAATTTCTTGAGAAAATCGGGATTGCTGAGGGAAAGCATGATGTGACTGGAGGGATGAGGGGCAAAGTGATGGAAGCTGTGAGAATCGCAGAAAAATGCGATGTTTACATTTTCAATGGATTGAGGGGTTGTGCTGTTAAAGATTTTCTCGATGGCAAATGGATTGGAACAAAAGTTGGAAGAAAAAGTTTATAGTTTGTCAAGTAACTGATTATCATGGTAAATGAAATTTTGATTGGACTGGTAGTTGTTGTATTGCTGTTTGTACTCTCAGGACTCAAGATAGTCAAGGAGTACGAGAGGGGTGTGATATTCAGGCTTGGAAGACTGGTAGGTGCAAGAGGTCCAGGGCTGTTTTTCGTGATACCTCTGCTTGAGAGCATGCAGCTGGTTGATCTGAGAACCGTTACATACGATGTACCATCACAGGAGGTTGTTACAAGGGACAATGTTACCGTAAGGGTGAATGCAGTTGTTTATTACAAGGTTCTTGAACCTGAGAAGGCTGTTACCGAGGTTTTTGATTACAGGTTTGCAACAGCCCAGATAGCTCAGACAACACTCAGAAGTGTTATAGGACAGGCTGATCTTGATGAACTCCTCTCTGAAAGGGAGAAGCTAAATCTAAAACTTCAGCAAATAATAGATGAGGCAACAAATCCATGGGGAATAAAGGTCTCTGCAGTTGAGATAAAGGATGTTGAGCTGCCAAAGGAGATGCAGAGAGCCATGGCGATGCAGGCTGAGGCTGAGAGGGAGAGAAGGGCAAAG
>JALURI010000228.1 GCA_027016965.1 Geoglobus sp. | reverse complement strand
GCAGTGCCAATTCCAACTCCCGCAACCATATACCCAACCTGAGAGACTATATGATATGAAAGCAACCTTCTTCCATCATTCTCAAGCACTGCGAATATAACTCCATACATTGCCATTACCGCTCCAAGATACATCAGAATCTCCTCTCCGGCGAAACCTCTGGCAAGTGTGTAGACAGCACTTTTTGTTGTGAATGCTGTGAGATATATCGCTCCCGTGACACTTGCCTCAGGATATGCATCTGGAAGCCAGGCGTGAAGTGGGGGGACTGCTGCATTGATTATAACACCGAGAAGAATCAGGTAGTATGGTAAGCCGGTTCTTTCAAACATGCTGAACTCGATTGAACCGGTCTGGTTGATGTAAAGAGCGATTCCGGCAATTAAGAAAGCTCCACCTGTTAAATGCCATAGTGCATATCTGAATCCGGCTTCGAGAGATTTTTTTGCCCCTCTTGACCATATCACAAAGAGAGATGCAATTGCCATCAGTTCCCAGAAAACATAAAATGTGAAGAGATCTTTCGCAAAGATAACACCAAGAGCGCTTCCAAAGTAGATCATCGCTGAAACCTTCTCATATTTCTTTGAGTTCAGGGCGTAGACGTTCATTGCAATCGCTACAGTTGAAAAAACATATGCAAAGGGCATTGCAAGCCTGTCAACTCTTGCAAGGGTCAGCCTGAAATCGAAAAAGCCAAAGGTCAGAGCTTCAAAAGGAATGCTTCCGAAATATCCTGCTGATGTCAGAATAAGGATTGAGAGTGAGGTCAATGGAATAGCAACGAACACAATCTTTTCGATTTTACCTCTGAGTAAAAAGAGAATCAGAGCTCCTGCGATGGCTATTAGTCCCGGATGGATCCACATTCAGTTCACCTTCCTGAATCTTTCATAGTAATCTTCCTTTTTCGTTATGAATCTGCCAATGAATTTTGAGAAGTATATCAGAACCACACATCCTGCAAAACCAAACGCTGCCCAGAATCCCGGAAAGCTTTCTGTCCAATGGGAGAGATATCCGACTGCATCAGCCATAAACATGATTCCTGCCACGATATAGAGAATTTTCATGTTTCTTTCATCAAGGTAGCTCATTTCCCCACACCTCCTGCATTGCCATTGACGCCAGATCGGATATGTGCATCAATCCGGGCATTATGAACAGGATGATTGAAAAGAGGGCTGTTATACCGAGGGGTATAATCATGTATTTGTTCAGAAATCCTCCAAGCTCATCATAGCTTTCATTGCTCTCTCTGAAAAATCCGTTTCTGACAATTGGAAACAGATAAACTACATCAAGAACCGATGCAGTGAGTATCACAGCTATCACCCACACATTTCCTGTCAGCACAACAAACCACTTGCTTATGAACCCAGCCACAGGTGGTAAGCCAGACATTCCAATTGCTCCCATGGTAAATGCTCCAAACGTGAATCTCAGGCTTTTACCGAGACCATCAAGCTGGAAGACCTCATGTTTCCCTGCTATTGCTGCAATTGCTCCAGCACACAAAAATAGAGTAATTTTCATGTATCCGTGGAATGGGATGTGCATCACGGATGCGAGAAATCCGTAGGGATGCAGAAGCGATGCTGCAAGAATTATGAAGGAGAGCTGGTTCATGGTAGAATAGGCTATTCTCCTTTTCAGATTGCTTTCCCCTATTGCGAGAATGTTTGCCATTATAACTGTAAAGGCTGCAACGATTCCGAGCATAATACCAAGGTTGAGATCTTTCATCAAATCAACACCGTAAACGTAATAGACGATCCTTATAACTCCAAAAACTCCAGCCTTCACAACTGCAACAGCATGCAGTAAAGCTGAAACAGGAGCTGGAGCAACCATTGCAGTTGGAAGCCAGGAATGAAGGGGCATGAATGCTGATTTTGCCGAGCCAAGCAGGAAAAGTATGAAGATGAGCTTCACAAGCTCAGGATCTCCGAATATAAAGCCTCCTGGTCTGAAATCTGTTGTACCTGTGATCCAGTAAGTTAAAAGCGTTGCGGCAAGCAAAGATGCTCCGGATGGAATCAGATAGGCAAGATATCTCCTGCCTGCAGATCTTGCCTCTTCGCTCTCTTCATGGGCAACCAGGGGATATGTGAATATTGTGAGAAGCTCGTAAAAGACGTAGAAGGTTATGAGATTTTTTGCGAAGGCAATTCCAAATGCAGAGAATATTGACATTGCAAAACAGAAGAAAAATCTTGTCTGGGCATGCTCCCTGAGAACCCTCATGTAGCCTATGGAGTAAATCGAAACGAGAATCCAGAGTGATGAAGATGTAAGGGCAAAAACAAGTCCAAGAGGGTCTGCCTTAAATGCGAAATCAATACCGGGTGCAATACTGAACAGAATGCTCTCTGAATTCACACCACTGGTTGAAATGCTCAGTATGATGAGGAAGCTGATGATGGCAGTAATGACTGAAATGCTGTCTCTGAGATCCGGATACTTCCCGGAGGCAAGTATGAGCATTGATCCGATAAATGGAACAAGAAGTGCAATAGCTGGGTCCATCATTTCACCTCCAGGGCAATCGCTATCTGCTGTAGAATGTCAATGTTGAAGAACCACAGGACTCCTGCCAGAATACTCAGAACGCCCATTAACAGGGCTGGGTAGAGCATTGAAGCTGGTAATTCGTCCATCCTCTCTTTGTGCCCTCTCATGTAGAGTATCTCAATCACCCTCCAGAAGTAAACAAGGCTAAGCAGAGAACTTGCTATCATCACAGCGATGAAAACGAACTTTCCGGTGTCGAGAGATGCGAAAAGGATGAACAATTTTGTGACAAAACCAGCTGAAGGTGGGATTCCTATCATAGATACAGCAGCCATCGCAAATGCTGCAGATGAGAGTGGCATAGCTCTCCCGAGCCCCTCAAGCTCCTCAATATTTCTTATTCCAAGCTTGTAAATGAACCCGCCTGCCACCATGAACAGTGCAGCCTTCATCAGAGAGTGATTCAGGAGATGGGATGCTGCTGCATAAACACCCCATTTTCCAAGGGTAAATGCGAGAACAATGTACCCGACATTGGCAACTGATGAGTAGGCGAGCATCTTTTTAAGGCTCTTCTCCATGATGGCAAATGCAGATCCTGCAATGATGCCTACAGATGCAACAAATGCGGTCAGCTCAAGAATGATTCCATAGTTCTCGAAAAATTTCACAGTGTAAACAGAAAAAATCAGCCTGAATAGAGCATAGGCGTTAATCTTTGCCAGCGCAGTTGACATTATAACAGTCATGGCAGATGGTGAGTACTCGTAGGCGTTTGGCTGCCAGACATGGAACGGAAAAAGAGCCATTTTCATGGCTAAGCCTATGAAATAAAAAACAAAGCTGAGCTGGACAATTTTGCTGTCATAAATAATTGAGAGGAGTACCTTAGCATCGAACATGTTAAGGGTACCAGTTGCCGCATAGAGAAACGCTGTTCCCACCAGATAAAATGATATTCCAACAGCTCCAAGAACGAGATAATTGAATGAGGCAATCAAAGCCCTTTTTCCAGCCATTGCAATGAGTGCGTAGGTTGCAAGAGAGGCAATTTCAAGAAAAACAAAGAGGTTGAAAAGATCTCCTGTTACCGCAACTCCGGCCATACCCGAGACGAGGAGAAGCCAGAGGGTGTAAAAATAAGGATGTTTTGCCGAATCTATTTCCTTTTCCACGGTTTTTTTTGCATAAACAGTTGCTAAAAAGCTGAAAAGAGTTACAATTAGCAGAACATATGCTCCGAGAACATCAACTCTGTATTCTATGCCCCATGGTGGTCTCCAGCCTCCAAGCCAGTAACTAATTGTTCCATTTGAGTTGATGTTGATGAGAACAAGAACAGCCATCAATAGCTGAATGAAAGTTATTGCGAGGCTGAGAGGATAACCTGCTCTTCTGGTGTATATGGATGTTAAAAATATGGTAAATGAACCAAGCAGTGATATCGCCACTGTCAAAACTGGAAGATGTTCAATCACAGCTTCCACCTCAGTTCCTCTTCATTGAGGGTTCCATAGTCTCTGTAAATACGGATTATCAGTGCAAGACCGAGGGCAAGTGTAGCTGCAGCAACAACAATGCCCGTTAGAACAAGGACATGAGGGACAGGATTTACATACCTGTATTCGTGAATTTCCTCCCAGAAAATTGGTGCTGTTCCACTTCTCAAACCCAGAGTTTCAAATGTGCCAATATCTGCGATAGATATGAAAAGAAGGAATATTGCAGTCTGGAATATGCTCAATCCAACCATTTTCTTGAAGAGATTTTCACATGCAAGAGCCCCATAAAGTCCAATGGCCAGGAGAATCACGAAACCCCAGTAGTTATAATATCCAAGGATGTCAACCACTCTCATCACCTCTTGCAATAACATCAAAGAACATTGAAACAAAGCTTGCAAAGACAGCCATTCCGATTCCAACCTCAATCACATCAGCAATAAGTATTCCTCTTGCTACTGGATGTGGTACGACAAGACTCAGGAACGTTGCGGAATAATTGAGAAACTCTGCTCGGAAAAGACTGTAAAATACTGTTAGCGTTCCAACGCCAGCATAGATCCAGACCCCAAAACTCTTAAAAGCTGTAAGCCATCGTCCATCAACGCCTTCTCCAAATGTGATGACATACAGAATGAAAGAAGATGCCAGTATAACACCACCCTGGAACCCGCCTCCCGGCCCTTCAGTACCTGTCAGGACGTAGAAGCCAAAGAGCTGCATAAATGGCAGTATGAATCTCGCAACTGTTGTGACAACAACACTCATCTCAACCCCCTCCTGAGCAATGCTGCAACACTCACCGCAGCTGTGAATATCACCACAGTCTCGCCAAGAGTATCGTAACCTCTGTAATCTGCAAGACCGGCAGTTACCATGTTGGGCGTGTGCATTTCCTCTTCACTCTTTTCCTGCCACCTCACAGGAATGGAGTACCTGTAAACCACCATATCTGGAGAAATGTGGTAGAATTTTTCATGCTCGGGGAAGAAAGTCTCTCTTTTCTCTATAAGCACATCCCATCCTCCGTATTTTTCATCCCTCACAACCACCGCTCCTTCAACTCCTGAAAAGTCACTGCCAAATAAATCCACAAGTCTTCCCCCAATCTCATGAGGCAGGTTTCCACTGTTTAGCTGATCAGTGATTTTATTTTTGTTATCTTCTATTCTGAACAGTTCAATCCACTTGTTTGCAGGTGAAAACTCGTCTCCAAATTCCGGCAGATCCTCAACAACATAAAGCATGAGCCCTACCATGAAAATTGTAAAGATAGCTCCGGAAATGACTTTTAACCTCCTGCTCTTTGATTCGTCCTCTCTTTTGATCTTTGTAAGAGAGGCAACCATCAATGCTGTTGAAATTCCAGCTCCAACAACAGCCTCTGTAAATCCAACATCCAAGGAGTTCATCTGGATATATATTGTAGCCATCGCATAACTGTAAATACCGAGAACAATTGCAGAAATAAGAAGGTCCTTTGTTTTGAGAGCTATTATTCCGGAGATTACCATAAAAAGAATGACAAGCAGATCAAGAGGTACTATCATTTTCCCCCTCCATGAAAACATGCATCAGTTTTTTCTGCATTGTCTGATCGATTAGCAGGGAGTCTGTGAAGCTTTTATCGAGAGCGTGAACTATGAATCTCTGCCCTTCAACAAGGATTGTTATCGTTCCTGGTGTTAGTGTTATTGAATTTGCAAGCCAGGTCTTTGTCATATCTCCCTTGTAAGGTACGTGGAATTCAATTAAAAGTGGATCAATTGGCATTTTCGGATGAAGAACTCTGTATGCAACATCGATGTTGGCAAGAATTATCTGCCACAATTCCCAAAAGACATAAGGCACTGCTCTGAAAAGCTTTACATGAATCTTCTCTCCATGAAGAATCATTTCTCTCAACACATAAACCACAATTGCAGAGGCGATTAATCCCTGAGCTATGTGAATGGCATTGAACTGCCCCGGGTAGTTGTGATCGAGAGCCCACATTGACAGAAGGATCCAGAATACAAACAGTATCAGAAATTTAAAAAGTAGAATGTTTCGTCTGTTCATTTGTGTTCCTTTCTCCATGGAATCAGCCCCCTTTTGTATGCTGCCATTGCAACTGCGTGAGTTGCAGTTGGATTTGCAACCAGGATGAAGAATGAAAGGAAAAACAGCTTTACAGTTATGAAAGAGAATGGCTCGTACAGAATCAGTCCAAGAACTATCAGTATTTCGCCGAGAGTGTCTGGCTTTCCTGCAGCATGAAGTCTTGCGTAGAAATCAGGTAGTCTTATCAGCCCTATTGAGCCAACAACCATGAAGAAAGTCCCTCCAAAAACAAGAATTGCTGAAATTATGTGTAAGGGCTCCATAGTTCACCCCTCTCAAGGTATTTTGCAACAATAAGAGTGCCAACAAAGTTCAGAAGAGCGTAGGACAGGGAAATGTCTATAAAAAGACCCGGTCTTTCAAAAAGAAAGCCGATGAGTGGAATAATGACGGCAGTTTTTGTTCCGATAACACTGATAGCCATTAACCTGTCAAAGACCGTGGGTCCTGAAAAAGCTCTGTAAAGATCGAGAACAATCGATACTGCAACAAATATGCCTGCGATCATGAATAAACCCAGAATATCCATGGGGTTTCCTTCGATGATCACAATAAAAATCTTTCGAAATGATTAGTAATGGAATTCAGTTGTGAGAGGGAAGATTAATAAAGGATCTGTTTCTGGAATCAGAAATATGGTAAGGGTTCTCCTCTTTCTCGCTCAGGGGTTTGAGGAGATTGAGGCTTCAGCATTCATAGATGTTTTCGGATGGACCAGGAGTGTTGATGAGGTCAAACCTGTGGAGGTTGCTGTGGCAGGACTGCATGAGGAGATCAGAGCCGCTCACAGTCTCACTGTCAGACCCCAGTATCTCCTAAGCGAAATCGATTTTGATGAGTTTTCAGCCCTAGCAATTCCGGGGGGCTATCATGACAGGGGATTTACCGAAGCGTATCAGCCAGAGGTGCTTGAAGCAATCAGGACGGTCTATAGCAATGGAGGTATAATCGCAACAGTATGCGTGGCTGCAAAGCCTGTTGCAAAAGCTGGACTGCTTGCAGGTAAAGAAGCAACAACATATCCATTTGATGATGGCATTCATGTTGAATATCTGCTGGAACATGGAGCAAAGGTGGTTGATAGAGATGTCGTTGTGAGTGACAGGATAATAACAAGCACAGGTCCAGCAACTGCCTTCAGCGTGGCTTTCAAGCTTTTAGAGATGCTGAATGGAGAGGAAGATGTGGAGAAAGTAAAGAAAGCCATGATGTTTCGATGAATTTAATTTACATCACCTCCTCCACATCCACAGAAGTATGCTGGCTGCGCTCAGCAGTATGATTACCGGTAAAATATCCAAACTTTCATTGTGACTTCTAATAGTCAATTCCCCCTCCGGCAAGTTTTCAGCGGAAAATCCTTCACAGTTAATCCCTTTAACCAGTAAAGGGCTGCTGGTCTCATAGTAGGGTTTCCATCCATTCTCCCAAACCAATCGAGAATTATGGCCAGCCAATCCTGCTTTTGCAAGTTGAGAGATTTGCTGGATATCTGAATCTGTTAAACCGGAAATTATTCCATTATTTTCCAGCCACATAAGCTCAACTCTGATGGCAGTTTTAAAATCAAAATTCTCCAAAGAATCGTTAGAAACTCGCAGATCTACATCATACGCAGTTTTTGTTTCTATTTTTGCATTGTTCCACTCATGCTCTGTTATACCGGCAGACGTTGCAATAATTTTGAGCTCTCTCATCAAGTCATCTGTTAGATTTTTATTTCTGATTGCCACTGAAAACAAGCTCCCCTCAGATGCTCCACTGAATATCGAAATTTCCACACTTCCAGTTTCCAAGCTACCTTTCCTGGCTTCAATTAAAGATACTTCTCCGGATGGCTTTTTTAGCATTTCATAGCTTAGTGACTCCATAAAATCAACATCTGGCGTTAAATTTCTGTTTACCTGTATCTCCAGAAGGGTTTGAGTACGGGAGATTTTCACGGTTTCTGTGGGGATTTGCAGTCTAACACTCAAACCTCTTAGCGGGCTCACCACTTCCTGAAGGACT
>JALURI010000227.1 GCA_027016965.1 Geoglobus sp. | reverse complement strand
GCCCGTGTCCTGCCCCTAGACTACGACCGCTTTATCTAACAGAACATGGGAGGGCAAGATAAAAGTTTCGCTTCAGTCTATTTTACTCTCAGATATGTAAATCACCTCATCCCCCTCCTCAAGCACAAGATCCTCAGGTGGGTTGAGTATCACCTTCCCTTCTCTGATCACCCCGATAAGGGTCGCATTTTTCTCTCTTTTCAGAACATCCATAACCTCTCCAGCAGTTTTTCCAGCAGTTTCAGTGATCTCTTGCTCATAAATTTCCATTCCTTTCGTTGACATGAGCTCATTGAGGAAAACTGAAACTCTCGGAGAAAACACAGACCTGCACAAGACAAGTCCGGCGATTTCATCAATTGAGAGCACCTGATCCACTCCTATGCCTTCAAGGGCTTTCTTTGTGCGGTGATCCGAGACAACACACGTGATCTGGGCATCTTCACTGAGCTTTTTAACGGCAATTGCCGAGATCAGTGTTTCAGTATCGTCACTGGTTGCGATCAAAACACTTTTCGCCTTTTCCACACCCACTCTGATCAGATTCTCCTCCTCTGAAGGTTCACCCCTGAGAAATTCAAGATTTCTGTGTTCAACCGGCAGCTCTTCAACATCTGCCACAACTGCAACCTCCATACCCTCACTCAGAAGCTCTTTAACGGCAATTTCAGCCACCCTGTTCCAGCCCAAAATTACTACATGATCCTTCATTTCAACCCTCCTCTTACTTCTTATCCCACTTTCAATAAGAATTTCTGCAGTTACGCCAAGAAAAATACCAAGAACACCAATACCGCTGAGCATGGTGAACAGTGCTATGAGCTTACCTTCAAATGATGATGGTGTGATGTCTCCATACCCCACAGTGGTTGTGGTGGTTATAACCCAGTAAAATGCCTCAAAAAGTGGTATTTTCTCGTAAAATGAGAAAAGAATGGATGAAATTGTCCAGAGAGCTAAAGCGTAGCTGCCTGCATAGATCAGGATCTTTCTTCTCCTGAGAGTCAGTATGACTTTTCTGAAGACCCTGAAAAGAATCTGGATCATAGCCGCGATACTGCCGGAGCCTATTAATGTTTAACGAAGTTTTGACAGATGTGCATCAATCAGTTTAAGAGTGTTCATTTTTCATGGACATCTCATTACCACTGCCACAGCGGTAACAGTGCGATAACATTTAACTCCGACCATATTGAGCTTATATTAAATAACCTGATTTGATAAATTCAAATTCCAAAAGTTTATCTCGACCTTTAACACTGCCAATTCTGTGGAGGTGCTGAAAAAGATTGAAGAAATCGAGAAAAAACTTGAAACTGGAGAAGATATAAGAAAAGAATTCTGGAAAATCGCTGGAGAAATCAAGAGGCTCCGGGCAGATGAGGAGACAATAGAGAGAGCAAGCAGAATAAGAGATCAGCTGTTCCAGAGAAGAATAATCCTACGCTTTAAGTCTGGTTTTGCTCTCTTTCTCATTCTCTTCATTGCCTTCAACCTTTTGTTTTTCCATGTATCCACATCCTTTGAAGACGGTGTTGCAAAAGCCTTTATGATTCTTGGAATTGAGATGGGTACGATTTACGCATCATTTCTTGTGGGAAGGTGTATCGGCTCGATCGTCAGCGGGATAAATGTCGATGGATTTTACAGATACTCCGTACTCGAATTTGGAGTTAAAATGAATTACAGAGACTATCTGAGAGCAGAACCAATAAAAAGGGTGATTCTGTTTTCAGCAGCACTGCTTCTTGAGCATTTCATCCTGGCACTGCACACAGTCTATCTCATTCCGGTAAGCGATTTCTGGGTTATTCCTGCATTTTTCCTTGTTATAAATCTACCCGTCTCATACATAATCCACAGGAAAGCAAAGACAGGAGAGTTACACAGACTTCTAAGAGAAATGAAAATAATGAGAGAGATTGAGCAGGGAAGAGATGGTTTTTAACGATTTTATCAAAACCACTAACAACTTTATATACTCCCGCCACAAACCATAAAATGAGGTGATGAAAAATGATAACCATAAAGTTACTGACATCACCAACCTGCCCTTACTGTCCGAGGGCAAGGGAAGTTGTGAAGCAGCTGGCTGAGGAGGATAGCAGAATTATTGCACTTGAACTCAGTGTTACAACTGATGAGGGATTGAGAGAGGCGATGAAATTTGGCATTTCAGGTGTGCCGGCAATAATTATAAACGACAGCGAGGTCCTCCTCGGAGTGCCGAGAATCGGCGACCTTAAAAAAATCGTGGAGAGATACAGGTATAATTGAGGGAGGTGATTGTGTGAAAGAACTGAATGAAAGCAATTTCAGCGATGAGATTGGCAAGGAAAGACTTGTTCTCGTGGACTTCTGGGCAGAGTGGTGCATGCCATGCAGAATGCTGACACCCATACTTGAAAAACTTGAACAGGAGTTTGAGGATGTTGAATTTGCAAAACTGAACACAGATGAAAATCCAAATGTGGCCATGAAGTACGGCATATTCAGCATCCCAACAGTCATGATGTTCTACAAGGGTGAAGTTGTGAACAGCTTTGTTGGTGCGATGCCTGAGAGTGTTGTAAGAAGAGAGATTGAAAAAGCTCTGGAAAAAATCAGGGCATGAGAGTTATAAAGATTGGAGATTGCAGAGTTTCTGTTGGACTCTGCAATCTCCGATGTCCATACTGTGTTCATCTTTATGAAAAAACAGAAAACATGGATGTGGAGGATATAGTAAATAAGCTTGAAAACTGCAAATCCGTTTACATTGGAGGTGCCGAACCTACAGTTCACGGAGATCTTTTGGATCTTCTTCAGGAGCTCAGTAAAAAGGGAACTGAAATCACTCTCAAAACAAATGGTCTCCTTCCTGACAGGCTCAGAATGTTCCTGCCATTTGTCCATCGCTATGTTTTCGAGATAAAAGGGGACTTTGAGGATCTCGACTCTGTGGCAGCTTTATCCGGACTGAGCAGAGAGAGAGCAAAAAAATACACAGAAAATCTCCTTGAAAGCATAAGAATCGCAAAGGAAAATGGAAGGAAAGTAAGAATATGGTTCAGGATTATTCCGGGATACATAGATGAGATGAGATTCAAAAAGATGATGGAAAGAATCGGAAAGGTAGATGAAATACTCCTCTACCAGTTCCTTTCAAGACCAGACTGGGATAAGCCGGTTGAAGGATTTGAAAAACCAGAGTTCAGCTTTGTAAAGAGACTTGAAGAGATTGCAGAGAAATATGCAAAAAAAGTAATGGTGATAGGTGATGAGGGAGAGAGATGAAGACAATAAAAGACTCAATCACCATTTTAAGCTGTGATAATGTTCTTGAATGCTTTTACGGAATAAATGAGAGTGATGTAGAGATATACAAAATTCTCCTCTCTGAAGGTGAAAAAAAAATAGAGGAGATAAGCTCAATCGCTGGAAAAAGTGAGAACACAACATATAAATCCCTCCAGAAGCTCATGATGGCAGGCATTGTTATAAGGGAGAAAAGACTGATAAAAGGTGGTGGATACTACTACACCTACAGGGCTGTCAGTCCTGATGTTGTGGCAAGGGAGATGAGAGAAATCCTGGAAAACTGGTACACAAAGGTTACTGAAACCATAGAAGAATTCAGGAGAAAATACAGAGATGGATGATGCCTCCTGCCATACTCGGATGTCAGGGCTGCGGAAAATGCTCTCAGGCCTGCCCAACAGATGCGATAGTAAGAGAGGGTGGGAAGGTCGTCAGAATAGATCCCGAAAAATGCATGGAATGTTACAAGTGTGTTGAGGCATGTCCTTACGGTGCCTTGATAAAAATGGATTGAAGGCTGATATCCTACTTCAGCTCATCCCATTTTCTCCTTTTCATATACCCCTTCAAACCTCTGTACCCGAAATAACCTCCAATACCCAGAACAACAAGACCACCGGCAATCATCCCAGCAAGCCTGGTATTATTCACGAACCAGGAAGTTATCCCTGAAAAGAAATCTGGAGTGTTTTCTCCCCATGAGTCCTCTGGAGTTTTTTCAGGGGCTGGTGTTTTATTTTCTTCAGGTGTAGGGGTTAATTCAAGATTTGCAGATATTTCTCCTATAAGGGCATCAATCTCAGAAATCTTGGTTGTGGCAGTATTTACGACTTCATCAGCCAGTTTCTGAGCATCATCATACAGGGAATTTCTTCTGAAATCTTCAGCCTGAGCTATTTTGGATTTCAAATCAGAGTAATCTCTTTTGTAGTTTTCCAGTTTTATTTCATAACCTATGGTACTTTCACCTTTCTTTTTAAGATTTTGAACCAGAATCTCAAGCTCAGTCATTTTTGCAAACATCTCTTCAACCTTTTTGTATGCCGAATCAATTTTATAATCAGTCTCAACTTCCTGAGATAGATTTGTTGCCTCTTCAAGAAGGGATTCAGCCTCCAGAAAACTTGAATCTGCCCTGCTGTAATCCCCCTGATCAAAGTATATTTTTCCTTCATCTATCCTTACCTTTGCAGAATTTAACTTAACCTTTACCGGAGCGATCGATACTCCTTTTTTCCCGAGTTCATTAACCCTGTTTTCAAGATTATTGTATTTCTCGTCAAGCTGATTGATGTATGCTGAAAAGAGCTCCTTGTTGACCACCTTGATGAACACATTACTCAAAGCTCCATCTTCAGAATCCTGAACATGGATCCCAAGGGCAATGACCTCTGCCACCCTTTCACTTACAGCCGGAACCTTTCCCTTAACTTCGACAAATATCCTTGCCAGACCGTCATCCCAGTCCTTCACATCTGCCTTAATATAATCCCGGGTTTCGTATATTCTAATGGGTCCGGAACCACCATACTCAATTGTCACCCTCATCCAGGGATTGTCAAGAGTTGTGTTGAATTCATATATTCTGCCGTCTATTATCTCTGCATCATCTACCGTTTTAGGCTGAATTGTGTAGTTAAAAGAAATTTCAGTTCCAGGCAAAAAGTATTTCACAAGCTTAGGTTCAATAACCGGTTCAGCAAAATTATCCTCCGTGACAGTCTGAGCTGCATTTACAACCCATACCAGAGTTATGAGCATTAATATGATCGGGATGATCTTCCTGAACATGTTTAAAAAAGTGAAGGTTGAAATTTAAACTTTGCTAAAGCACGTGTAAAATAACCTTCCTATTTCTTCTTCGTGTGTCAAAATTAATCAGAACTATCTGCTGCCATGTACCAAGCATCAATCTTCTGTTTGAAAAGGGAACAAGGATGCTTACACCCACTATTGCTGACTTGACGTGCGATGAACCATTATCATCATTCCAAGTTCTGTGATGTTCATAATGCTCTGAATAGGGGGCAATTTTTTCCATTACTCTTGGAAGATCCTTTACAAGACCCGGTTCGTATTCAATTGTTGTAATCGCACCTGTTGATCCTGTTGAAAAGATCAGAACTGTTCCCTCATCTTTACCACTTTCCTCAACAAACCTCTGAACCTCATCTGTAATATTCAGTATCTCATCTCTGTCCATCTCAAATTCAAGAACTTTCATCCAAATCCCTCCAGAGCTTTTTCAACAGCTTCTTCCGGACTCTCAGCAATAATGATTCCATCAAGCAAAACAGGTGGTTTGCAAGCAACAACCCTCTTACCTTCTTTCAGAGCTATTGCCATTTCAGAGACCGTTCCGTAACTTCCACCAACTGCAATAAGCACATCACTTGAATGGACTATTATCATGTTTCTTGCATGTCCCATGTCTGTTGCAATTACATAATCACAGTATCTATTTGCCATTGTTCTGTCTTTACCCGGAACTATCCCTATGACAGTACCACATTTATCCTTCGCACCCTTACTGACCGCTTCCATAACACCACCAAGACCTCCATTTATCACCACACACTCTTTTTCTGCAAGAAGCTGACCTATTCTGAATGCTAACTCGCAGATGTCCTCATAACACCTTCCACCCCCTATAATACCAACCTGCATGGTCTCACCTCTTACATTGATTTCCAAAAGTCCGGTGATCTATTTATCATCACGAGGTTAATTAAGGATATGATCAATCGATTCATAGACCCATACAAAATCAATCCTGTATCAGATTGCATTGAAATTGACCCTGCTTTTTCCGGAGAAATTGTGGAAGATGGAAAGCTGATTTACGGATTTGAGTTTGTTGAAGCAGGGAGAGTTAACAGAGAGGGGGTTGAGATTGTTGGAGACTTCAGAGACAGGATGGGGTTTCATGTAACTGTTGAAGGGATAGGCGACGAATCTGCCCAGGCTTTGGAAAGTCTCCTCTCAGAGGTTATAAGCAGGATGAGGGGTGTTGAGTACAGATTCAGGAAAGAAAATGTGATGATGATCGTCTCAAGTAGTTCTTTCCAGAGATTTACTCCAGAATGTGTTGGAGAGGTTATATTCAGAGCGGTGAAATCCATCAAAGCGATAAAAAAAGTAAAGGTAAGGATCGTGTGTGACGGTGCTGAATTTGAGGCTGTGAAAAAGAGGGCTGCAAAAGTACATGAACAGAGAGAAAGTAAGAGCAAATCCCTCAGGGATGAGAATGTTCGGGAATTTTACCTTTGCGAGTCCTGCAAGGTCTACCTGCCATACCATGCATGCGTGATAACTCCTGAAAGACCATCTCCATGTGGAACGTTATACTCTGAAGCAAAATCTGCCAGTGAACTGGAGATTGTAGAATACTATTCCCCGGTTCATAAGGGTAAAGAGATTGATGCCATGGCGGGAGAGTATGAGAATATAAGCAGGGAAATTAAAAAGAAAACTGAATCGAAGGTGGAAAGAATAAAGATTCACTCAGTTCTTGAAAACCCTCCCCTAACAGGGAACTTCGCAGAGGCCATCCTCTTCTACATACCTGATGATAACGGTTTTGGAATAGTTGACAGGAGTTTTAAAGGAAAAACACCTCTCGGACTCAGATTCAGTAATATCGAAAGGTTCATAGCTGGATTACAGGTTGAGGGATTTACCGGAATAAGCCTCAGATATCTGAAATCAGAAAGCTTTCTCAAAGGAGAGGGTGGATGGAAGAAAGTGACTTGGGTGAGCCCAAAAATATATGAGTTCGTCAGCAGATTTCTTCCGAAAGAAATTCTGGAGAGAATGATGGTTCAAGGTGGAGAAGGGGTGATGAAATGATCAAAATAGACGGAAGCTTTGGAGAGGGAGGAGGACAGATCCTCAGAACAGCAGTTGCTCTCTCATGCATCACAGGTGAAGATGTGGAGATATACAACATAAGAGCAAACAGACCAAAGCCGGGACTTAAGGCTCAGCATCTCAGGGGTATTGAGGTTGCAAAGGTGCTCTGCAGTGCACAGGTTGAGGGGCTGAAAATGGGGTCGACAAGGGTGATTTTCAGACCTAGGGAACTGAAAATAAGGGATATGAGAATAGATATAGGCACTGCCGGAAGCATAACCTTACTGCTCCAGACAATTCTGCCACCTATTGTTTATGGTGAAAGGGATTGCAGACTTGAAATAACAGGAGGGACAGATGTCAGCTGGAGTCCAAGCATTGATTATTTCAGATTTGTAACCCTTAAAGCCCTGAAGGAAATGGGTACAGACATCCGAATTGAAGTTATAAGGAGGGGCTACTACCCCAAGGGCGGTGGCAAGGTTGTGGTGAAGGTGAAAGGATCCAAGCTGAATGGGAGGGAGTTTCAAAAAACAGAGTGCAGAAAAGTTAGAGGTATAAGCCACTGCTCAAATCTTCCAGGGCATGTAGCTGAAAAACAGGCATTATCAGCAAGCAAGTTCCTTGAAAGCACAGGGATGAGATGTGAGATAGAAACAGAGGTTCAGAAGGGCAAATCCACAGGATCTGGAATAACACTCTTTTGCGGTTACAAAGGATCTGTGGCACTTGGGGAAAGAGGGAAGCCTGCAGAAAAGGTAGGTAGGGAGGCTGGAATGGATATTACTGCAGAGTTGAGCTCTGATGGTATTTTCGACAGACATCTTGCAGATCAGATAATGACCTTTGCCTTTATGGCAAGTGGAAAAACAAACTACACAGCAACTTCAGTTACAGATCACACAAAAAGTAACGCATATGTCATTAATGCATTTTCAGGTGAGTCTGTTAAAATTGAAGGTCGAAAAATATTTATATACCCAGGATATTAAATGGGCTAAATTTTAATATCAATGTAAAAC
>JALURI010000226.1 GCA_027016965.1 Geoglobus sp. | reverse complement strand
AGGGTGGCGAGATTAAGGCTGAGATGTCCGGAACTGTTGTGAGAGTTCTTGTAAAAAATGGAGAGAGAATAGAAAAGGGACAGGCTGTGCTTGTTCTCGAGGCTATGAAAATGGAGAATGAGGTTACAAGCCCCATCAGCGGGATTGTGGTAGATTTGCCTGTAAGTGATGGTGATAAAATTCAGGCAGGAGATGTTCTGGCTGTGATATCTCCTGATCTTTCCGAATCCACAACCAAATCTGAAATCGGTTCATCACCTTCTCATGACGGAAATGTTGTTAAAGCAGAGATGGCTGGTACAGTGGTTAGAGTTCTGAAGAGAGAGGGTGAAAATGTCAGATCCGGTGAAGCTGTGCTGATACGTGAGGCAAGGAAAATGGAGAATGAAATTTCAAGCCCCTCTGATGGTGTTATTTCAAGGATTTTCGTTAATGAGGGGAGCAGGGTTCAGATAGGTGACCCGCTCTTTTCACTTTCATGAGAGGTGGGAACATGGGAAAGAGAGAATGGGAAGAGAGGTACGTGAAACCATTACTTGAGAAAGCTCCAGAAAGAAAGAAAGAATTCAAAACATCAAGTGGATTTGCTGTTGACAGGATTTACACTCCCGATGATGTGGATGATGACTACGAGAACAGGTTAAGCTATCCCGGTGTTTATCCCTTCACCCGCGGGATATACCCGACCATGTATCGTGGAAGACTGTGGACAATGAGGCAGTATGCCGGATTCGGGACAGCTGAGGAGACAAATAAGAGATACAGGTATCTCCTTGAGCAGGGACAGACAGGTCTGAGTGTTGCCTTTGATCTCCCCACCCAGATAGGCTATGACAGCGATCACCCAATGGCTCTTGGGGAGGTTGGAAAAGTTGGTGTTGCCATCGACACCCTTGAGGACATGGAAATCCTCTTTTCAGGTATTCCTCTCGATAAGGTGTCAACATCAATGACGATTAACTCCACAGCTGCCCAGATTCTGAGCATGTACATGGTGGTTGCCGAAAGTCAGGGAGTTGACAGAAAAATTCTAAGAGGGACAGTTCAGAATGACATGCTCAAGGAGTACATAGCAAGAGGGACATATATATTCCCTCCAGAACCCAGTCTGAGGCTTGCAACCGACATAATAATGTTCTGTGCAAGTGAAGTGCCAAAGTGGAATTCAATAAGCATTTCCGGTTATCACATGGAGGAGGCAGGAGCAACTCCAGTACAGGAAGTCGCCTTTACCCTCGCAGATGGTATTGAATACGTACAGAGAGTTATTGACAAAGGGATGGATGTCGATGCCTTCGCCCCGAGATTGAGCTTTTTCTTTTCAGCCGGAAACAATCTCATTGAGGAGGTGGCAAAATTCAGAGCAGCAAGAAGGCTCTGGGCAAGGATAATGAAGGAGAGATTCAATGCCAAAAATCCCAGGTCACAGATGCTCAGATTTCATGTTCAAACTGCTGGGTGCACATTAACTGCCCAGCAGCCAGAGAATAACATAATCAGAGTTACTCTGCAGGCTCTCGCAGCAGTTCTTGGTGGTGCTCAAAGCCTGCATACAAACAGTTTTGATGAGGCTTTAAGTCTCCCAACAGAGAAGGCTGTGAGAATTGCTCTCAGGACACAGCAGATAATAGCTGAAGAAAGTGGAGTTGCAGATGTTGCAGATCCCATAGGAGGCGCATACTACCTTGAATGGCTTACTGATAGAATTGAAGAGGAAGCAATAAGATATATTGAGAAGATAGATGAAATAGGTGGTGTGATAAAAGCAATTGAGAGCGGGTACATCCAGAGAGAAATCCAGAAATCAGCTTATGAAAAACAGAAGGCAATAGATGAGGGTGAGCTTGTACTTGTTGGAGTGAACAAATACAGAATTGATGAAGACATAAAGGCTGAAATACTCAGAATTGACCAGGAACTGGTCAGAAAACAGGTTGAGAGAACGAAAAGATTCAGAGAGAGCAGAGACAGCAGGAAAGTAGAAGAAGTGATTGATAACCTTAAAAAAGCCGCTGAAAATCCTGACGAGAATCTGATGCCATACATTCTCGATGCTGTTAGAGCAAAAGCAACTCTCGGAGAAATGACAGATGCACTGAGAGAGATTTTCGGAGAATACAGAGCTCCACAGATATTCTGATGGTGATAATTCTGGACAGATTTTTTATACTTCTGATTCCTCCTTTTCTCGGAGCATTTATTGGATATCTCACAAATGTTGTTGCAATAAGACTGCTTTTTCATCCAAAAAAACCCGTAAAAATTCTCGGAATAAAGTTTCAGGGACTCATCCCCGCAAAAAGTGATGAGCTTGCAAGAAGGTTCATAGATATCGTGAGCGATTATGTGGAAAAAGAGGACTTCAGAGAGCTGATACATGAAGCTATAGACAAAACATTCAGGGAATCAAAATTTACAAGAACCTTTGCAAGCCAGCCGGTTATCTCAATTCTGGAAAAATATGGATTCAGGGAGAAAATTGCAGATCATATCTCAGAAATTGTATCCAAAGCTCAGATAAGGCTAACATCATCCATCGTCGATAACATGGACTTCAGGAAATTCTTAGAAA
>JALURI010000225.1 GCA_027016965.1 Geoglobus sp. | reverse complement strand
CCCGTAATTTCTTGCATAAAGATTACCATATATTCTGGAAACAATTCCTGCATCAGCCTCCCCTGTCTTTACTGCTTCAAATACCTCCTTGTAGTCCCCTTCAACCTCAACATAGACTGCTTTTATTCCAAAGGATTTTGCAAGATCAATGAAATTTTTGAAGTAAATGTCCTGGCTCACTCCCGCGATTCTTTTACCATTGAGGTCTGTGATTGTCTCAATTCTGTTACCTGCAACAACAACACCCCAGTTATTGAAAACAAACTCTCTGTTAAAACTGAATTCTTTCTCCCTTTCAGGTGTGTAGGCTACGTCAGGCAGAATGTCGATCTCTCCCTTCTTCAATTTTTCAATCAGCTCGGGAAAAGTACCGTAAACGTATCTGAGTTCCCATCCCTCCGTTTTCGCTACATATTCAAGAAGTTCGATGAAAAATCCATCTGGTTTACCATCTTTGTAAAAGATCATGGGAGGATTGTCATATATCCCTACAGTTATCTCATGTGAAAGTGCTGGATAAATGAGAAGAAGAAACATGATTAAAGTAAAGATCGGAGACTTTTTCATTGAGTTAATTAAAAATTTAAAATATATTAACTTTCCGAAGATACAGGCCTGGACTGGAAATGTTTATTTAAAATTGAAGACCATGGATGCTGTGGACATAGTGTTTGGAGGCGGAAGGTACGGACTTGAGGCTGTGGAATATTTATTAAAAAATGGCAGAAAGTTTGTGGTTATAGATCCAGATAAGGACTGTGCAGTAACGAGAAAGATCAAGCTCTCTGAATTTAATGAAAACAGGAGAGGAAATTCATTTTTGCAAGGCAGTGCTAAGGAGCTCGCAGAGCTTTTTTTCGTGCTCCGCCCCGAATTTGTTTTTCCAACCGCTCCAGTCCACATGGCAGCGTTGCTCCTGTCTGAAATTTTTCAACTCAGACCGTGGAATGAGAGGATAGACTACATTCTCTCAGGTATTCCACCCAAGGTCATACTTTCTGTAGGAAGAGGGAGTATCGTTGTGAGCTACAACCGAGATGAGGACTGTGTTCCTAACTGCAATGCTCCTGATGTGTGTCCTGTAACAAAAACAAAAAAACCTGCACCAATGTATGAGACGCTGAGATTTGCCGCTCCTGACGGATTTATTGTTGAAAGCATCTATCTGAAACCGGGGCTTGGAGCTGTAAGGGGTGAGGATATTGAAAAACTGGTGGAATGGGCAAAAAGCAGAGATAGACTTGTTGTTGGAACAGCATGCAGGTGTCACGGTGTTTTGAGCTCTTTCAGGAGGGATTGATATGAAGATAGCCACATTCAATGTTAATTCCATAAGGGCAAGAATCCATGTTGTGATTCCATGGCTTAAAGAAAACAATCCTGACATCCTGTGCATGCAGGAAACAAAGGTTGACAACAGAAATTTTCCAGAAAATCAGTTCTCAAGAACAGGATATCAGGTGTATTTCTCAGGAGTGAAAGGCAGAAATGGGGTTGCAATAGCAACAAGGATTGAGCCAGAGGATTTGGTGATTGGAATGGGTGGAGATGAGGAGGACAGGGTTATTTCAGCAAGATTTGACAGAATTGGTGTTGTGAACGTCTACGTTCCTCAGGGTCAAAGCATTGAATCTGAAAAGTACAGGTACAAGCTGAATTTTCTTGAGAGATTCAGCGAGTATCTTAGAAACGAGATCGATTTTGAGCAGTACTGGGCAGTTTGCGGAGACATGAATGTGGCTCCGGAAGAGATAGATGTTCACAGTCCCGCCAGGCTTAAAAATCACGTTTGTTTCCACATCGATGCAAGAAATGCCTACAGAAAAATTCTGGAGCTTGGATTTGTCGATCTGCTCAGAAAATTCCATCCTGACGAAAGGGTGTACTCCTTTTATGATTACAGGGTGAGGAATGCAGTGGAGAAAGGTCTGGGATGGAGGGTTGATGCAATCCTTGCAACACCCAAGCTGGCTGAAAAAGCCTTGAACTGCTATGCAGACCTCAGTCCGAGATTGATGGACAGACCGAGCGATCATCTGCCCCTGATAGCAGAGTTTGATATTTGAATGACTTGCCGGGTTTTTAATATTCCATGATTGCAGCACGATTTTCAATGCTGTTTGAAGAAAATTGTTCAATACTCTTCTATTTGTCTGAAATCTCAGAGCCGAATCTGCAGCCGTTATTTTTAACCTTACCGTCATGTTCATGTTGAAAACGTTTAAATATGGACTTTTACAAGGATCAGAATCTGCAGGGTGGTTTGCCAGGATGATGCTTTACTTCAGAATTGCAAACTTCAGGATGATGGCCGGGATGGTGGTTTAGATGTTCAGAAAATTGCTGTTATTTTTACTTGTTATTGTGTTCTCCATATTTATCTCTGGCTGCTCTGAAGAAAATGACAGCCTTTCTGAAAATGAAGTAAGTGAGAGACTGGACAGACTTATCTCAATGCTTGAGGAATCAGATGGGCAGATTAACGAAGCCTTGGCTGGACTTGTTGATAGCAATTATGACACGGCAAGATACAGTGCCCTTAATGCAGGAAGGCTGATGAGTGATGCGGAAAATGTG
>JALURI010000224.1 GCA_027016965.1 Geoglobus sp. | reverse complement strand
CCCTTGGGGCTGTTGTAGGAACATCAATTTCTCTCCTCCTCATCTACCTCGGATTTCAGTATGGAAGGGCAATTCTGATAGCTGCTGCAATCGGGTTTTTTGCCGTGATACCATTGATTTTTGTGAGGGAAACAGCCACTCCAATCGAAAAGCCGAAGCTGACATTCAGACTTAAGAAGTTCACTGCATTCTCGTTCTTTGCAGGACTCGCCAACCTGAGTTACATGTTTTTTCTTCTGAGAGCAGAGAGTTTTGGAGTTGAATCAGCAATTGGACTCTATCTCCTTTTTAATGTTGTCTATGCTCTTTTCTCATATCCATTTGGAGTTCTCGCAGAGAGTATTGGAAAAACGAGAGGTCTCTCGCTGGGATACCTGTTCATGTCACTCTCATCTCTTTTTATGTTCTATGGAACTGACATCTACTTTCTGATTTCTGGTTTTATCCTCTACGGACTTTTCATGTCTGTTGTTGAGGCTCAGCAGAGAGCGCTTGCATCGGATCTGAGCATTTCATACGGGTTTGGCATAGGAACATATCACTTTGTTTTTGGAGTCTCGACCATAGTTGGAAACGTCATTGCAGGAATCATAGCTGATGTCTCTCTCAGCTTCGTTTTCATATACTCTGCACTTCTTTCACTTGTCATGTCGTTCTGCTACTCACTCTTCAGATTCTGATTTGTGGAGTTGGAGTAATAACCACATCAAATTTTAAATATTGAGTTTTGTTTCTTGCATTCATGAGATACAGGGTTGCAATTCTCGGAGCAACAGGAATGGTTGGGCAGAAGTTCATTCAGCTCCTCGAAAATCATCCATGGTTCGAGGTTTCTGCGTTGATTGCAAGTGAAAGAAGAGTCGGAAAGATTTACGGTGATGAAGTGGAGTGGGTGGTTTCAGAAAATGTTCCAGAAGACGTTGCCGGCATGGAAATGCTTCCCATGGATCCCAAGAAAGTCGATGCAGACATAGTTTTCTCTGCTTTGCCCTCAGATGTGGCGAAAAAGGTTGAGGCAGTGTTTGCCAAGGAGGGTTTTGTTGTTGCAAGCAATGCTTCAGCCTTCAGAATGGATGAACACGTTCCCCTCGTAATTCCTGAGGTCAATCCTGATCACCTTGGACTCGTTGAAAAAAAAAAAAAGAGTCGTAACTGGGATGGATTTATAGTTACCAATCCTAACTGCACAACAATTGTTCTTGTCATCACTCTCAAGCCCCTTATGGATCTTGGTTTGAAGGAGGTGAACGTGGCATCCATGCAGGCTTTGAGTGGTGCAGGATACCCGGGGGTACCATCTCTCGCCATAACAGACAATGTGGTTCCGTTTATAAAGGGTGAGGAGGAAAAGGTCGAAAATGAGCCTCTCAAACTCCTTGGCAGGTATGATGGTGAAGGAGTGGTTTTTGCCGATCTGAAAGTCTCGGCATCATGCCACAGGGTTCCGGTTACTGATGGACACACCGAAGCGGTTTTTGCAGGGTTTGAGAGAAAAATTGAGGTGGAGGAGGTTGCTGAGGCATTCAGATCACTTGAGCCAATTGAAGGATTACCAACTTCTCCGGAAAAGGTCATAATCGTGAGAGATGAGCCAGAAAGACCACAGCCAAGGCTTGACAGAAATGCAGGAAACGGAATGAGTGTTGTTGTGGGGAGAATAAGAAAGGATGGAGATAGTGGGGTGAAATATATTGCAATGGGTCACAATACTGTTAGAGGTGCTGCCGGAGCAAGCATTCTCAACGCTGAGCTTATGGTTAAGGAAAAATTAATATAGTGGTTAGTTTTGGGAGTTAAAAAACAAGGAGGTAGATAGAAATGGCAGAAAATTCTGTGTTTGTCGGAAACAAGCCTGTAATGAACTATGTTCTGGCAGTGCTGACACAGTTCAACAGTGGAATTAAAGAAGTATCTGTCAAGGCAAGGGGAAGGGCAATAAGCAGAGCGGTTGATGTAGCAGAGATAGTCAGGAAGAGATTTCTTCCGGATGTTGTTGTGAAGGACATCCAGATCTCAACAGAAAAAGTTGAGAGCGAGCAGGGAGAGGCAAACGTCTCGGCAATTGAGATAACCCTTGCAAAGGCAGAGTAAGCCAACAAAATTTTGTTTTTCCTCTTTTTGCCTGTTGCAAAAATTTTTTAAAACAAATTGGAGTTTAAGAATCAATGATTGAGGGCTATCCTACACTTGACGACATTGATTGCACCGATAAAAGGGTTCTGATGAGGATCGACATCAACGCACCAATCTTTGAAGATGAAATTCTTGATACAGCCAGATTCAAAAGCCACATACCAACAATAAAGGAACTTGAGGATTCTTCAATTGTTCTTTTGGCTCATCAATCGAGACCCGGAAGGAAGGACTTCACAGATCTCAGCAGCCATGCTGAGGTGCTTTCAGAACTCCTCGACAGAGAGGTCAGGTATGTTGACGAGCTTTTTTCTGAATGTGCAACAAGAGCTATATCCTCGATGAGGAAGGGGGATGTCCTTCTTCTTGAAAACGTCAGATTTTACTCTGAGGAGGATCTGAAAAAAGCACCTGAGGAGCATGCAGCATCACACATAGTCTCAAGACTTTACAAATAT
>JALURI010000223.1 GCA_027016965.1 Geoglobus sp. | reverse complement strand
GGTGTTATCTGAATTCTGATAGCCACATCAACTTCTGCTGCTATAAATGAATGACCCAGAGCATTTGCAGCCTCGGGTGCAACTGCTGCGCCACCTATGCCCATAATGAGAATTCTGCTGCCCACGTAATAATATCCGCTTACATCAACAAGCACGTATCCGGGCCGGGTTCTGTAAAACAATCCCAGTTTTTGTGATACCCGTTCGTCAAGATTGCCGCCTTTATCCCTGAGTTCATCTTCGGTGAGAAAAAGGGTTCTGCTGCGGGATCTGCCTGAATACAGAAAGGCAAAATTCCAGTCGTCCCTCTCCACGTGGTTATCAGGTGAGAGGTAAAGCAGAGATACGCCCCACCCATAAGCCCTGTTTTCTCCTTCAGGTGGTGCAAGTCCAGGTACAACTCTACCATCCCTGTACTCTCCCCATGCCGTTCTTCCTGCACCCCACCACACGTACACCTGAAGGGCTCCTGCAAACTGTTTTTCATCTTTCAGGTCAATTGTTCCCCTGTTTATAAGACCTCCCTGGATTATGAGGTCTGCTCCGAGAGTTAATGCTCCGCGTCTGTATTCTGCGGAGAACTCCGGTGCCAGAAGCCAGGCGGATTTTAAAATAACTTCTGTTGAATAAAGTGCAAATACCCCCGTATGAAGGGTGAGCGAATCCCCCGTAAGGGTTGACCAGACACCACCGGCAAAAGTATCGTGCCTGAAATTATTTGCTGAGAGGTCAAATCCCTCATAAGTCTGGTCAGGAAACTGCCCCACAAATGATTTGAGGGTGAGGTTGTCTCTCAAATCCACCGATCCGTACACAGCTCCTATCCAGTGATTGATCATGAGTCCTGACGGATCCTGAAGGTACTGATAACCTACCCTCATTGACCATTTCCTTCCTTTAACCTGTGCATAAATCTGTCTGTGCTTGAAAAGAAGTCCAGACGGAACATAAACGTAATCTTCAGGGGTATTCCTGCTCCACAGGTTCATCCCCAGTTCGCTTTCGTAATATATGGTGAGTTCATCTGCAGTGATTGCCAGCTTGGAATTGAGGTAGGTAGCAATATAGCCCACCTGCTGTCCTGAGGGCCTGTAAAAGGGAGTGGATGAGTCAAAGTCGCTGTCGGATGCGTAATAAAGAAGGTTCTGGAGGTAGCCGTGAGCGTTGAATTGAACTGCCCTTAGAGTGGAAGGCAGAGCCGCTGAAACAAGTATCAGTACAGCAAAGTATTTCAAGCCTCTCTCCTTCAATTTGTCACCTCGCAATGTAGGGAAGAGTTCCACTCACAGTTGTGTCCTTCCTGAAGAAATATTGCCATCCATAGTTTTCCCTGCCTTCAAGCGGTGGCAATATTCGTATGTAATGAATGAATCCAGGATCATCTGCTGTGGGATAGAAATACAGGAAACCATAAGAGGAATATAAATCCGGATCTTCGCTCTCAAAGTGCTGATACACAGCATAACCATCGGAAAGCCACACGTAGAATCCTTCAGGATAATAAAGCTCGTAAGGAATGTATATTACAGTTGGCGCATCTGTGTTCCTGCTTTCAAAGCGCAATTCAAATTCTCCCACAGGATTAACAATACCCTTACTGGGGTCAAAATAATGGAGGTAGGAGTAAAAGTGCATGGAGACAGGTTTTCCGCTTATGAAGGTTGGATGTGTTCTTGAGTATGCTTCTTCTCCTCTTGGTCGCATGAAGGGGTCTACAATTGAAAAGTTTTCTCTGTTCCATCCTTCTCCGTGTTCGTCTGAGTTTTCAGCAGTCCAGCACCACTGCATGTGGCTGAGAAGCATATCCTCAAAGGCTTCATAGTAGTTGTCAAGAATTTCTTCTGACACGTAGCACCTGCCCGTCCCCTCACACGGATAGCTGTTAAAATTAAAATAGGTACCGAATTCGCCCATTACAACGGGTATGTTGCCCAGTGAACGGGTGGACCGGGATGTGATTGTTTCTATGTCTCCACGATAGTCTCTGAATTTAACTTCTTCGGGTGTAAATTCCCTTGGTTTTTGATTAAAACCTGGAAAAGGATATATGTCAGCATACCAGTGAGGAGCGTAAACCTGCTGGGGAACAATTTTTTCCCCGTTTACCTCAACCTCAAGACGAGTCATGTTTATCTGGAATGGTGTTTCGCCTGCGCCCAGAAATCCGAGAATTAGCTCAAGCCCGAGAGTGGGTTCAAACCATATTATTGCATCGGGGTCGTACTTGAGAATTTCACCGGCTACAAATTCATAAAAAGGCTGAAGGTAGTTTTTGTCAAAACCGTAATTGAGTCCCAGAAGGCCCATGAGGTCTGCATGTTCAAGCCCCCAGCGTCTGCGCGTATCCTCGTTTACCTCTGGTGGCAGAATTTTGAGGCCGGTGAGAACATCAACAAAATCTGACGCAAGGGTGGGATAATCAGGCAAACTTATGATGTTGTTCAGAAATGCTTTGAGAGTATCTGTGTCTCCCAGTTCAAAAAAGGCTGTTTGCAGGGTGAGAGTAAGGAAAAAGCCAACGGGTTCGTTTATAATGTCGTATCCTATCACATTGGGATAGTGCCTGACTCTTTTGACCACAGCGGTCCAGGCACGTGCAAATGCACT
>JALURI010000222.1 GCA_027016965.1 Geoglobus sp. | reverse complement strand
CACCATCCCTCCGGTTTGAATCTGAGAATCGCTCCTATCCCACCAAAAGCGTTTTTGAGCATCGCTCCTTCTTCTGAATCAGTGGAGATAAACTCAACCTTTGCACCGCTCTGCTCAGCAAGCTCTGCAAGCTCAAGGATTACATCTTTTCTTTCAATTTCATCCATTTTAACATTATCTTTCTCACAGAAAACCTCTTTGTCCGAATTCTCTTTAAGCGTGAGATCCTTTATTTTTCCGCATACAGGGCATCTGAATTTAACCCTTTCATGCCTTATCTCCTCCGAAATGAGAAGTGTATCAACTGCCCCCAGTTCAAGGTATTTCCTCACCTCATCCTCTCCGTAGGCAGCGCTTCCATCGTTCACAACTTCTTTCAGAAATCTGTTCATCAGTCTTTTTTCCCTCATTATGTCAAGTTCCTGTAATGTGTCGCTCGCCTTCTCAACAAGCTCGTACAAACCGCTTTCATCTGTATAGCTCACATCAAAAAGCCCTATTATCTTCTTCTGGAGCTCGTGATGGAGATAGTCACCCTCATAAAACTCCTCTTTTGTTGGAGAAGGTCCACCTATCAGAATTCCAACCAGATCGTCCTTGTAGGGTAAAAGTGCTTCATTGGCTTTCTCCCCAATTCTCTTGTAAAACTCATGGATCGCTATCTCCCTCAGCCTCTCAAATCTAACACTGCTCTGACCACCCTGTCTGTGCTTTCCGGGCACATTTGATGTCGCATATGCGAGGGGCTCGATTCTCTTCCCCCTCAGAACTCCTATTGCTGCCTCCCTTCTGTCAAGAACAATAAGTCCATAGACCTTCTTTTCCACAAGCATGTCCTTCAATGGATCAAGATAGAATGTGGAGTCACAGTGGTACTTGTAGAGAGGTACAGGCTCGGGAGGTTCAATTATGTCGGTTACGTGCTTTTCCCTTCCACCTCCCAGATCTATGACACCACTTATCATAACCATCCCATTCTCAGGGGGCTTTCTGTAAAGCTTTAGTCTCTGAAGTATCGCCTCAAGCCCTGCAATGACGTGAGTTCTCGTCTGCTTTGATTTTATATTCTGAGCCTGACTGAGTTCACTTCTCAGCTGTGTAGAGACATCCGCTATGTTCTTGTCTGGAGGGATGTAGAGGGTAATTAGCTCCGTTCCCCTGCCCTTATACTTCTCAAGCTCTTCAAGCTTTCTTCTGAACTCGTATTTGAGCTTTGAATCCATTGAACCCACCTCAGCCAGTGTGTTTATAATATCTCCCAACAATACTCTGCCATGCCCTTATTGCCCTGAGCAAATCTATCTTTCTGAAAGACGGCCAGTAAATATCCAAAAAGTATGTCAATCCTTCAGAGGACTGCCACGGTAGGAAATTGGAAAGTCTCTGCTCACCTCCGGTTCTGATCAGGATATCCACCCTCTCATAACCATTTGTAGAGTATAGATAGGTTGAAAACAGATTTTCATCTATTTTATCCGGAGCGAGCTTCTTCTTTTTCACATCAAGCAAAATATTCCTGACAGCATCAACTATCTCCTGCCTCCCCCCATACGCAAAAGCAATATTAAGAAAGAATTTATCATAATCGGATGTTCTTTCCTCAACCTCTTTAACAACCTGAAGCACATCAGGTGGTAAAAGATCTCTCCTGCCAACAACTCTCACATGCATTCTGTCCATGTGAGTTCTCGGATCATTCAGCAGCCTCCTTATCTCCTTTTTAAACAGATCAAAGATCTTTTTCCTTTCCTCATCACTTCTTCTGAAATTTTCTGTTGAGAAAGCATAAAGCGTAACAACCTTAACTCCCATATCCCTGCACCATTCAAGGACCTTCTCAGCCTTTTTTGAGCCAAAAAAATGACCCATATAGGCAGGAAGACCTCTCCTTTTTGCATACCTCCTGTTCCCATCCATTATTATGGCTATGTGTTCCGGAATCTTCCCACTTCTAACTTTTTTCTCCAGCATCATCTCATATATTCTTGCTATCATATTCCTCAAGCACCTTCTTTACGAGATTTCGGTATTCTTCTTTCAGATAATACCTGTTTTTATCGCCCATCTCAACCTTCAAAATACCTATCCTTGCCCCTATCAATCCCACCATTGCTGAAACTCCACGTATGTTGAGCTCGAATTCTCTGCCATTTAAAATCCGGAATATTTCATCAGTCGTGTATTTCCGACCGCTTAGAAGTGTTTCGATCAGAGCTCTTCTAATACCATTCTTGTCCCTGTCAAGGTACTTTCTGAGTCTTGCTTCAATTTCCCTCTCTTTCACTTCCTCACCTCAGAGGGTCTTTTTCGATTATTATCCTGCTGTAAGTAGGGTATCTCTCAACAATGAAAACTCTGCCGAATTTTTTCATTCTTTCAGCCTCATCAACAGGTATTTCAAATCCCTCTTCAACCTCCAAGAAGTCAATTCCTTTCTGAATTAAGACTTTTCTGATTTTCTCCTCCTCACCTTCAACAAGTCCGCATACAACTGTGCCCTCTGAAGTAACCCTGTAAAAGTCTGGCAGATTAAACCCCATCCTGATGAGTCTTCTTCTGAACTGGGCAATTTCCTTGAATTTCACACTGCAGTAGTGGAATTTTTTCACACCTTT
>JALURI010000221.1 GCA_027016965.1 Geoglobus sp. | reverse complement strand
GGTACTGTCATAACCTCAGGCAGTGAAGCATCAACAGAAGGCTGCTCTGAGGCGGGAAGCATTGCAGTTACAAGTCCTGCTCCCACATGCACAGCCCCCATACCCATAAGCATCACAGCTCCGCATTTTCCCACCGATCCTCCTATCAGCAGCACATGTCCGAAAGTGCCTTTGTGTGAATCGCTCTCCCGTGGCTTCAGCATTCTCCTGACCACATCAGGTGTGATTCCCCAGGCGTCGGGTTCGTAAGAATCAACAACATGGGAAGGTATTCCTATATGAGCGACCACAACCTCGCCGGCAAACTTTCTTCCAGGATATGAAACAAGTCCCACCTTTGGCACTGCAAAAGTAACTGTGAGATTTGCCCTCACAGCCACACCAAGAACTTCTCCAGTCCTGGCACTTATACCGCTGGGCATGTCAACTGATACGACATAGGCATCACTGGAATTAATTTCTTCAATCACCTTCTGATATATTCCCTTTACAGGGGAATTCAATCCGGTACCAAAAATGGCATCCACAACAACCCCGGCCTTTCTGACCTCATTACGCAGACGTTTCACTGAGGGCTGAAACAGAACATCAAAACCGCTTTTCACGAGCACTTCAAGATTAACTCTGGCATCTCCTCTGTACTTATCCTCAGGCGCGACACATATAACCCTGACATTCGGATAGCCAGAAATATTCAGGTGTCTTGCAACAACAAAACCGTCACCTCCGTTATTACCGGGACCAGCAATCACAAGAATCCTGGTATCTCTGGAAGGAAAACGCCTGATAATCTCACATGCGCATCCCCTGCCTGCGTTTTCCATAAGTACTATTGAAGGAATGCCGCATTTTGTCTGTGCTTCCTCATCCATGAGGCGTGTTTTGTCGGGTGTGTACAATTTCATTTATCCCTCCGCAACTGCAACCACAATACACATATTACCTTCATGAGTTATTGAAATCAAAACCCTTTCCACTTCTCCCCTCTTCGCAGCCTCCTTCATGGCACCGTACAGTCTCACCTGTGGAGCACTTCCTCTTTCACGGTAAATCTCTATTTCCTTCCACCTTATGCCTGTAGTAACAAAAGCTCCGAGAGCCTTATAAACTGCCTCTTTTGCACCAAACCTCGCAGCAAGGTGCTGATGTACATTTTTTCTTTTTAAACAATATTCTCTCTCGTGCCGGGTAAAAATCCTTTTGAGAAAGCGCTCTCCATACCGCTCAAGAGTACGTCCCACACGGTCCACACGAATCACATCCACACCAATCCCTTTAATCATCAGTAAGCACCTGTTCTTTTAAACACGGCTGGAATTGTCTTCAGCAAAATAATCAGATCAAAAAGAAAACTTCTGTTCTTTATGTAGTAAAAATCATACTCAAGATTTTCATAAAGTGGAATGTCCTTTCTGCCAAGGATCTGCCAGAGTCCGGTTATTCCAGGCTTTGCCAGCAATCTGAGTTTCTGCCAGTCATTGTACTTTTCTACAATAAAGGGCATCTCGGGTCTGGGTCCAACGAGAGACATATCTCCTCTCAGCACGTTTATAAGCTGAGGCAGTTCGTCAAGTGAAGTTCTTCTGAGCCACCTTCCCACTCTGGTAATTCTCGGATCATCAGGAGTTCTCGGCGCCTCCTCATATGGATTTACATCAACTCTCATGGTTCTGAACTTGTACATCTTAAATTTTCTCCCCCTGTAGCCCACCCTCTCCTGAACAAAAAACACCGGGCCGGGACTGTCCATTTTAATGGCAGCAGCTATTATCGCCCACAGTGGAAGTGTAAGTATGAGCAGCACAATGGAACCAGCAAAATCAAATATCCTCTTGCTGACGTGATACATCCAGGTCACCCTGCCTGTTCCCAGGGAAAACACGGGAAATTCTTCAAGAACATCTACTTTCAGTTCTCTTGAAAGAACCTCAAAAACGTCTGAAATAACTCTGAAACTGAGATCCCAGTGGGAAAGCCTTGCTATGTAATTAAGTATTTCGTCCTGACTTAGTTCGGGAGAAGCAAAAATCACCTCATCAATATCATATTCATCAACAATTCTCTCTATTTCTTTTAACCTCCCTACCACAGGCACGCCGCTCACCACATTCCCGTGCTCTTCTCCGTTCAGGGAAACAAATCCCACAACATGATAACCGATTTCCGGGTGATCGCTAATTTTTTGAAGGGCTCTTATGCCTGTTGAAGACGTTCCCACGATCACACACTTTATTTCAAGAACTCCCCTTTTATGCAAAATGTTTTCTATTTTTCTTACACACCATCTGACAAAGGAATATCCCACCAGGCTCAGCATGAAGTGGATGCCCACAACTGATCTGGCTATGCTGAGCTCTCTGAGGAGGTATGCAACAGCACTCACTGTGAGGAGACTCAGAAAAGCACTCTTTACCACTGCCTGTGCATCTTCAACAGGGGATACACCTCTTGGCCTTCTGTAGACGCCGAATGATGCACCTGTGAGAATATAAATGAGCAACACAGCGGGAAATATGTGGAGGTAAGGTCCAATTCTGTTTATGGAATACCCGAAAACCGGTGTGAGCTCAAGTCTCAGGTAATAACTGCCGAACCACGAGACGGTAACCACAATAACGTCAAAGATACA
>JALURI010000220.1 GCA_027016965.1 Geoglobus sp. | reverse complement strand
CTATGAATGAAAGGGAAACATTGTAGGTTCCGTGGCAGTGTATGACAGCACTGTAATCTGTCTCGTCATAAATTCTCTGATGTACCTTCAGGTCCGATGACGCCCTTGAATCTGATTTTCCCAGATCGACCTCAATGAAGTCTTCCGGAGTTAGCATATCCAGCATGGCTCCTGTTCTTGTTATGATCATCTTTATTCCCTTTCTGAAGCTCAGATTGCCGCTTGAACCATCAATGAGATGCTGTTCTGCAAGTTTTTTTCCAATTTCAATGGCAGATTCGAGCATGAGGTAACAATGCATTACAACTTTAAATGATTATCCTGAACCTAAAACCTTAGGGGAAATAAATATCTGATATCTGGTTGAATACAGAATAATGAAGTATCCGGAGATGATTAAATTAACTAAAAATCATTATAGAAGGGTTTTTCAGGTGTTCTTTTTTCTTCTTACCGTTTATGCATGGGTCAGACTTTACCTTTTTGTTAGCCATTTTGACAGGGGATGGCCATATGTGAACAGACCTGCCTCCATAGAGGCATTTCTCCCGATTGGCGCTCTTGTAAGCCTGAAAAATCTCATTCTGAATCGATTCATTGATCCTGTACATCCTGCAGCACTTGTAATTTTCATGGCAGTAATCACGTCCGCCATTGTATTCAGAAGAGGATTCTGCGGATGGGTGTGTCCAATTGGTTTTATTTCTGAAATGCTCACGCTTGCAGGTGAGAAACTTGGGGGCAGAACCTTTCTGGGAACAGATTACCTGAAGGTTCTGAAGTACGGTCTTCTGATTTTCTTTCTTGCCCTGATACTTCCAATGAGTGCTGATGATGCAGCAATGTTCCTCTTCTCCCCGTACTGGGCAATAGCAGATGTAAAGCTTCTCGATTTCTGGTTGAAGCCTGGAAATCTGACGGTGATCGTTACTTTGATTCTGATTTTTGGAACTCTGGTTGTAAGAAATCTCTGGTGCAGATTTGTATGTCCTTATGGAGCTCTGATCGGTCTTCTGTCTCTGATATCCCCTGCAAAAATTGAAAAAAATGGTTGCACTGGATGTGCAAAGTGTGATGATGCATGTCCAGCAGGAATAAAAATCAGTCAGAAAAAACAGATAACTACACCGGACTGTATAATGTGCTTTGAATGCATTTCAGCATGCAGATACAGTTATTTGAAACTGAACTTTGCTGGAATGAATGTAAAGAGAGAGATCTATTACCCTGCTGCAATCGTTATAATTCTCTTTGGATTCTTTGCAATAGCAAAACTAACTGGAAACTGGGACAGCATTCTGAGGTATGGGGATTACGAGAAGCTTCTCAGAGTGAGAGATCTCATTTCTCATTAAACAGATCCACAAATCTTTTAAAATCCAATTCAAATTTCCATTGTGGGTTTTCTCATAGCCGTTGAAGGAATCGATGGTTCAGGCAAAACGACTGTAGCCCATTACCTGAAAGAGATACTTGAAGAGTTTGGATTTGAAAGTGAAATTCTGAAAGAACCAGGAGATAGCATTTATGGAAAAACGATAAAATCCTCAGAAAAAAGATTTCCTCCTGAAAAGGAACTTGAGCTGTTCATACTGGATAGAATGGAGAATGTCAGAAAAAACATCCTCCCAAGAATAAACAGATGTGTGACTGTTATCCTTGACAGATATTACTACTCCACAATTGCGTATCAGGGGGCACTTGGAATAGACATAGAAATGATACGCATGAAGAATGAGGAATTTGCTCCAAAGCCTGATTTAACTATAATCATTGATGTATCTCCCGAAACAGCACTGAAAAGGATCAGAAAAAGAGGAAAGCTTACAGGATTTGAAGATCTGGATTACCTGCGGAAGGTGAGGGAGATCTACATGAGCTTGAGATCAGATGAGATAGTGTTTATCGATGGTGAGAGACCGATTGAGCAGGTAGAAGAGGACTGTTACAGTGCTGTAATGGATCTCATGTCGTCAAGAGGTTCACTCTTTGAAATGTCTCTGAGAAAGTGGTATTAAAATATCCCGTAAATAGCCTTCAAAAGGTCCTTATCAGAGATCATGCCTATGAATCTTTCATTTATATCCAGAACAGGGAGATAGTCCAGGTCTGATCTATCCATTTCCCTTGCAACCTTTGATATTGGAGATCTGGGATTTGCAAAAACGGGCTTCTTCATAAAATCTTTAACAGGTTCCTTTGGAAGCTTCACAACGCTAACCTCAAAGTACTTGACTGAAAAATCTCTGATTCCCTCCCATGCCCATTCATCATCGGAATCGCTTGATGAAGCATATTCCCTTGATTCTATGAAATCCTCGATAAGTGTCTCTGTAAGCAGGATCTTCTCATCAATTATTCCGACAACCTTTGACTCGGAATCAAGAACGGGACAAGCTTCAGCATTGCCTATCCTCATTATCTCCCCTGCAACGTTAAGAGGTGTGTTTTCCCACACGCAAACAGATGAATTGGACACGTATTTTCCTATGGGCTCCTCAATGCCCTTTTCTGCAAGAACCCTGATAACATCTCTGACAGTTATGATCCCAACAAGCTCACCATCACTAACAACAGGAAGTCTCCTGAACTCTGTCTCTGAAAAGGTCTTTATAACTTCATTAATGCTTGTTTCAGGGGTTACATAAACAGGATCTGGAGTCATGAGAAGAGCAAGTTGATCCTCTTCGATCTTTCTGAGAATATCCTTTCTTGTAACAATTCCTGAGAGCTTTCCATTCTTGAGAACAGGTACTGCTGAAATATCGTGCTTTTTGAATAACTCAAGAACATACTCCCTTGTATTTGGCAGTTCTGCCCAGATCACATTGGGATTCATTACGTCTTCTGCCTTCATTTCACCCTACCCTAAGACTGCCAAAATAAATATTTTTCTAATAAAATTGAAATGGAGCTTAACTCTGCCTTGCCCTCTTTTTACCGGCAATTACCAGATAGGCAAGAAAAGCATCAAGCTGGATTCTCTCATGAGATCCTTCTGTAAGCCTGAAATCGGTCTCTCCAAGCCTGTCTATCAGAATGACTTTGAGGGATTCGTCAAATTTTGAAGATACTATCTCCCTGTAAAGTTGTGATACAATATCCTCACCACTCATTCCGTACTCGATCATAAGCCTGTCGAGATGGTCTCTTGCATCCATAAAATTGCCTTTCAATGCAAACTCCACAAGTTTCCCGATTTCTTCCGGTTTTGCTGTTGCCGTTATCTGATATATCATATCAGGAGTGATTCTTTTCCCCAGCACAGAGGCTCCCTGCAGGGCATTTATTGCCTTTCTGAAGTCTCCACCAGAAATGTAAATGAGAGCATCCAGAGCCTCATCATCAATCTCCAGGCTCTCATTTCTGCATATTGTCTCAAGTCTGGTTCTCATCGCCCCCTCAGGTACAGGTCTGAACTTGAAAACGGCACATCTGCTCTGTATTGGCTCTATTATTCTGCTAACATAATTGCAGCTTAAAATAAATCTGCATGTTTTAGAATACATTTCCATGGTTCTTCTGAGAGCTGCCTGGGCATCTGCAGTCAGAGCATCAGCCTCGTCGAGAAATATTATTTTGAATGGAGCTGAGATGGGTGCGGTTCTTGCAAACTCTTTTATTTTGTGCCTTACAACATCAATTCCTCTTTCATCGCTGGCATTCATCTCTATGAAGTTATCCCGCCACACATCTTCAAAAATATCCCTTGCCAGTGCGATTGCTGTTGCAGTCTTTCCCGTGCCCGGAGGTCCGGAAAAAAGAAGGTGTGGTAGGTTCTTTCTTTCAACGTATCCTTTCAGTCTTTCAATGACCTCGTCCTGTCCCACAACCTCATCGAGAGTTCTCGGCCTGTATTTTTCGACCCAGATTTCGGTATCCATTGGGATTGAATCTTACAAGGGAATATTAAAATCTTCTGAAGATGTCTGGATCCATTGTTGAGTTTGAAAATTCACTCAATTACGGTGATGCAGTTAAATACTCACACGCACGATTATGTACAGGTGAAAGTATGTCACTTCTGAAGGAGGAAGATAAAAAATATCTGAAAAGAGAATTTGAGAAGATTTTGAGAGATAGAGTAAAGATTCTGCTTTTCTCCAGTGAAGATGAACATTGCAAGTACTGTAAAGATGCAAAACAGCTTCTTCAGGAAGTTGCAGACTTATCGGACAAAATAGAACTGGAGATCCATGATGTTAATGGCAAGAGAGCGTCTGAGATCGGTATAGAACTTGCACCGACAGTAATTATTACCGACAGTGGAGGTGAAATTGGCCCGAGGGTGAGATTTACAGGCATTCCGTCAGGATACGAATTCACAACCCTCGTAAAGGACATAATGTATGTTTCAACAAAACAGCTTGAAATAACAGATGCAACAATACAGAAACTTCAGAATGTAAAGAACAGGCTAAAAATTGAGGTTTTCGTCACACCAACATGCCCGTACTGTCCAAAAGCTGTATTGATAGCTCATCAGTTTGCAATGGTTAGCGAAAAAATTGAAAGTGAGATGATTGAGAGCCTCGAATTTCCATCCCTTGCAGACAGATGGGGTGTGATGGGTGTCCCCCATACAGTAATAAAAAATCTCGACAGAGGCAATGTTGTTCAGTTTGTCGGAACATATCCTGAAAATTTCGTATTGAATCTGGTTGGAGATGCAGATGATGGGAAGGAAGTTGAGATGAGGTGAGATGGATAAATACAGTCATGGGAGATAAGGTCAGAGGGAGAAGGAGACACATGATAAGAAGATATGACTGAGATAACCATCAGACTGAAAAAATCAAACTCAAATTGTGAGATTAGTGGGTTTACAGCAAATCAATTACCAGTTTTTACAGCATTCAATTATTTTTTCAGCGACCTGTTTAATTCTGGAGTTGTATCTCAGGAGATACACAATCAGAAACGTAACCCACATCACCAACAGAAACAGAAATGTGATGACTGTGAATTCCGATAACCTGAGGGCATAATATCCTACAAAAGTAAGAGTAAGGAGGAAGGGTAATCTGAATATCTTTGCATTCTCATCCACCCTTTTTTCGAGAGAGTAATAGAGTCCGGTTATGCTCTGTCCCATGAGGAGGGCAATGATTATGCCATCGGAAAATTCTCCCGAAAGAAATAAAATCAGTAAACCAATCCATGTAAGGGATACGGAGACGCAAATCACGCAAAAATCATAATTCCTGATAAGGCTTTTAATACTGAGAAAAACAAAATAAAGAAAGGCTACTGATGATAGTGAGATAAGAAGTGAATCTGATAACACCATTTCACCACCTTACAGCCTTCACATTCTGAATTCCCACACTAATCCCTGCATAATAGCTCCAATTGCTATTAGGATTGTGAATGTGACTATTACTCCCTGAAAGGCAATCCTTTTCCCGTTCCTTATTTCGGTTATTTTCTGGCTTGCCCAGGGTGCTGTTATTGCCGCTATCCCCCCAATTAGACTTCCGGTCAAAAATGAATTGAACAGATATGTTCTGTTTAGAAAAGTACCGTAGTCTCCAGCCACTGAAATATAGACAGGGATGTACCCAGGCATTAAGGACATTAAAGGAAGGACGGTTATCCCGTAAGATATGAGAGCAAGAATCATTTTCTTCCAGTATACAAAATTTCTCACATTTCCAACCCAGAATCCCATTGAAATGGCAAGAGCTCCAACAAACAGTCCGATCACGACTGTCTTAACTCCAAGAAAAATTGCACCGCCGGCAACTGCTGCAATTCCGGCAGTACACAACGGACAGTGGGCGTTTGCCTTGCCTATCAGCATCTGAGAGACTGTTAAAAATGGAATACCGATTATCAGAAATCTCTTAGGGATTTTTGATTGTTCCCTCGATGTAGCTGATCTCTCTGCATCTGGGCCATATGTGTTTACATGTTCAACTGATTTGCTGTACATCATCAATTTAATTATACATCTGATGTATAAATATCTATCGCTTTACCAGTTTTGCCCTCTCACAGAAGCATTTTTGGTAGGGTATCATTCAACAAGCTCAATATCAATTCGATTTCCCTGTGAATCGAAAGCGTTCCAGCAGTTTTTGCAATATGGATAGTGGATTATTATGTGAACCTTCCCGAAAGAGGTGAATGTTGCAAGGTCCTGAGGGGAAGGATATGGAGAGTTTGAAGGATGTGAATGAACAGTTCCGTAAATTCTCATTCCAACAGGAAGGAGAGAGGTATTGAATCCTGCAAAGTTGCTTCCCTGCTCGAATGGAATGTAAACAAATTCCTCAATGACATTCTTTTTTCCGGTTAGCAATGCGAAAAATTCGTAAGGGTAACTCTCTCTTGCAATTTCAATCAGACCCTCAATTAGCTCTTTTTTTACCTTCATATTTCTTCAACAGCCCTGAGAAATATTGAATTTTCCTCTGGCTTTCCAACACTCACCCTGAAATGATAGCCATGAAGCCCTTCAAGTCCTGTCACATCTCTTACGAGGATTCTCTTTTCCATTAATCTCTCCACAAGCTCAAGATCATTGTGTTTTACAAGCAGAAAATTGGCTCTGCTGGGATAAATGTAAAATTTTTTCTCAAGCCTCTCTTTCATTTTCTCTCTTTCTGAAATAATTATCTCAGCCACCCTTCTGTAATAATCTATACTTTTGATTGCTTCAATGGCTGAGATATAACCGAGATATGAAATGGAGAAGGGGTTTCGTATTTTTTCAATTCCTGTTACGATTCTTTTATCAGCAAGGGCATATCCGATTCTCATTCCTGCAAGTCCAAAAAACTTTGAAAAACTTCTGATTACAATCAGATTGGTGTAATGATCGAGCAGATCTGCGTGACTCTCTCCGTGAAATTCTGCATAAGCTTCATCAACAACAACATATTCGAAGTTCTCAAGAAATTCTCTGATCACCTTCTTTTTCAGGGTGTTTCCAGTTGGGTTATTTGGACTGCACAGAAAAGCAATTTTTCCTCTTGAACAGCACCCATCCACATCGTAACCTTCAAAAACCTGAGTTTCAACGTGTGCATCTCTCAGCATGGAAAACATGAGGTACATCGTGTATGAGGGCATTGGGATGTAAACTCGGTCAAAGGGCTCTATGAAAAGGTCTGTAATAAGCCTGATAAGATCTGAGGCTCCATTTGAGACGGCAATACAGCTCTCATCAACCCCTGTGTAGGATGAAAGCTCGGATTTAAGCTCAGAATAGTACGGATAAGGATATCTGTTTATCTTTAAGATATTTTCCTTTATTGCCTTCAAAACTCTTTCAGAGGGAGGAAATGGATTTTCATTGGATGCAAGCTGTATAACCTCTCCGTCAAATTCATCAGGAAATGGACCCGGATCGTATTCGTTTATAAGATTGACAACGTATCGCATGGGTTCATGTTATCTTACCGGGATTTAACCTTTTGTCTAAACCTTCCAGTTATTTACTCTGAGAGTTTTTCCAAGTAATCTGTGGGAAATGTACTTCACAAGTGCCATAACTGCTACAAACATCCACACCGGGGAATATATGAAATAATAAAGAGGTAGATATCTGAAATTTATGCTGTATTTTGCAGTCTTTGAAAGGATTCCCATGAATACAGCCCAGGTCAGGAATGTTATCAGTCCGGCTGCGATGTTTTTCAGGAGGTGATAGCCATAAACAAGGTACATGACAATCGCCATCGTTTTTCCTGAAATGAATCCTGTAATGGCGATAAGAAAATAGAGAGCCTTCAGAAAAAGACTGTCTGGAAGCATCAGGTTTATCAAAAGTCCTATGAGCGAGGGAAACATTATGAAGAGAGAAGGAATCCACATAACCGGTTTTCTCGTTATCTCCCGCAGATTCTCCATTACAACCTCAGCTCCACCGAGAGCCCATCTTTCCCTCTGAGTCAGCCATTCTCTGAATGTTTTTGGGCAGTCTGTTATTGCTCTTCCGCACATTCCGTACCTGTATTCCTTTATTCCAAACCTCACTCCGAGATCTGTGTCCTCGTTAATTCTTTTTTTAAACCCACCAAGTTTTTTCAGAACATCCCTCCTTATCCAGAATGATGCTCCATTGAATCCTAGGCATGTGCCAAGTCTTGATGCCAGAAGGGAAATCAGATACATGTTGAAGTAGTCTATCCTCACAAGTTTTTCGAGAACTGAATCTCCATTAACCTCCTTGATTACTTCAGCTCCATCATACCTGTCCGGATTCCCTGGGTCCAGAAGAACCGTGTCAGAGTCAAGAAAAAGTATGTATTCTCCTTCAGCGATTTTTAAAGCATCATTCAATGCTTTCCACTTTCCTCTCCTTTTTTCAGAAACGGTTGCTTTAATACAATTTTTCTCAATTATCTTTTTCAATTTCTCAT
>JALURI010000219.1 GCA_027016965.1 Geoglobus sp. | reverse complement strand
GTCTTTTACCTATCCCCAGCCCCCTGAAGTCGGGGTGGACAATAATTTCGTGGATCTCTCCAACCTCCACCCCCTCCACATGGCTTATCCATCTGGTGTCGCATGCCATGAATCCAACAATCCTCTCGCCGATTCTGGCCTTAAAAAAACCATTCTGATCCCGCTTGAGGAGCCAGCGGAAATAGCTCTTTATGTCTCTTGTGGTGGTGTATGCGTACTCCTCCAGCCCTTTGTAGGCTAGGCGGTAAATTTCCACGAAATCCTGAAGGTCGGACGCGACAACGTTTGCGATCTCCACAGTCTCCACCGCACCCATCTCACTGCACCCACGAGGTTAGTTTTATATTCGGTGTTTTTAAACCCTGTGACATGGTACTGCATCTCAGCGAAGAACGTCTGGTAGGACTCCTGAAAAAACTTGTAGAAACTCCGTCACCCTCCGGTAATGAAGATGGCCTGCTCTCCATGATTTCGGAATATCTGGATAAAAAAGGTGTTGGTTATAAAATAAAGGGGAGAAAAATAAGAAATCTGGTGATTGAGGGCAACACAGACTTCTGGATTGTAACACATCTTGACACTTTCCCCAGCAGTCATCCCTTTAAGTATGATGGAGTTTACGCTTACGGAACGGGTGTGTGCGACGCAAAGGCATCAATTGCTGCCATTATGGCGGCGCTGGAGGAGATTGATGAAACAAATATCAGTATAGCCCTGCTCTCTGACGAAGAGGAAGGTGGACAGGGCAGTCAGGAGTTCTCAAAGCAGTACAGGGGGAGAGCAGTGGTTATGGAGCCTACCAACATGAGGGTAGCTATAAGCCATTATGGGTGCATCGAATTTACCGTCAGGGTGAAGGGGAGGGCTGCCCACGGTTCTTATCCCGAATACGGGCTTAATGCGATAGACAGGGCCTTTGAAATGGTGGAAAGATTAAGAAACCTTCAGCTTCCCGGGAAAATGGTTCTGATGGAGATAAAGGGTGGGGACAGCAGGCACGTTATACCCGATGAGTGCTACCTGCGGGTGGACTTCACAATACCTTCATCTCTGAAAGTCGAAAAAGTTCTGGACGCTGCCCAGTCCATTCTGAAAGAGTACGGAGAGTATGAAGCCAGGGAAATATACGATGGCTTTGAAGAGGAACCATTCCTGCCCTTTGAAAGAGCTCTTCAGCTCAGCGGGGTTAAGGTGGAATACGGAGAGATGCACTCATGGACTGATGCCATTAACTTGAAAAGAGCCGGATGGAAGGCGGTTGTGTGGGGTCCCGGAGACCTTCATAGCTGCCACACTGCGCTGGAAAAAGTTAGAGTAGAGGATGTTGCTAAGGCTGCAAGAGTGCTGGTTAAGCTCAATGAGCTCCTCGGGAATGAGGGCTCCCCTGAAGAGTAACTCGCCTACTCTCTCCTCCTGTGCCAGATGAAAAATATGATGAGGATTGCACCCAGTGCAATGAGCAAATAGGCAGGCTCTATTGCTGGCTTTACCACCTCGAACTCGGGTCTAACGGGTGCTTTCTCAGGAGCTCTGACCACTTCGGGCAATGGCTTCTCCCTCAGCCCTGCTATGAACATCCCGATACCAGAAATAAAACTCACACCACCAATGGCCAGCATGATTTTTGCCGCAACATCGTATTTGATTGCTCTCCTGCCCTTCTCAGTGAGCTGGTAGTATATCCACTTCCTGTCGTTCTCTATTCTCTCCACCATTCCTGCCCTGCTCAGCTTTTCCAGGTGATACAGGATGGAGCTTTTCGAATAGCCCGTCAGCTTTGCCAGCTCAGATACTGTGTACGGGCGAGAATCCAGCATTTTGAGCAGCTGAATTCTTGAAGATGTTAGTATGTTCCGTACGTTCATGTGTTATCAACTCTCCGGGGACTTTACAGCATTCCGGCCCTCTCAAACTTCCTCCATCACTAACAAATTGTTTTTGTTTTGGTTAGAATAAATATGGATTGGTTAATAAATTTTGGTATTCAATGAGGCGTGTTCCAGGGGTTGCAGGGGAACTGGCAGCTGTGAACAGGTTAACCAAAATTTTAAATTGACCCATCGTTAGTATTAATCATGACTGATTTACCGGAGTTCGAATACCTCTGGCAGTATCTGGATTTCTGGGCAGATAAGGACGAGAATTACCCGGCAATAAAATACGGAGAGAATGAAATAACCTACGGAGAGTTTAAGAGAAATGCTGACGCTCTTGCTGGCGCTTTGGTTGAGATGGGTGTGAAAAATGGAGATAGGGTTGCAACTGTTCTGCCGATGAGGCCCGAGTACGCATACACGCTTCTTGCATGCAGTAAATCAGGATGCATTACAGTTCCAATGGACGTTAGGTACAGAAAGGCTGAGCTCAGCAGATTTCTCGGCCATGCTGAGCCGGAAGTTGTCGTAGCAATTGACAGCTTTGCAGACAACGACATAAAATCCACCCTAAACGAGATTAAAGGAGACATAGGCAATCCGGAATTGGTATTCCTGAATTCGGAACCAAATTTCAGCGAGCTGCTGAAGCACGAACCCATCGAGAAGCCCCTGAGCAAGTCGCCTGATGAAGACATGCTGATAATCTTCACAGGCGGCACAACAGGCGTGCCGAAAGCAACACTGCTCTCCCACAGAAACGTAATATCCATGTGTATCGGGGAGCTCAGCA
>JALURI010000218.1 GCA_027016965.1 Geoglobus sp. | reverse complement strand
CTCAATGTCAGTGATGTCAAGCTCAGACTAGAAAACCTCATCGATGCGATATTTGTTGCTGTGCAAACAGGAGCTGGGAGTGAAGGCAGAATAAGGGCAACAGACAGGGATTTAAACGAGATATTTACTGAAGGCGTGAGATGGGCAATAGAAAAAGGCTATGGGTACAAGGAAGATGCTGAGAGATGTGAGGAAAACGGATCTCTTGAGGGAGCAAAACCTGAGGCAGTGAGCAGAAAGGCAAGAGAAAGAGGGAGGGGTCAGCTTGGAACCCTCGGCAGCGGAAATCACTTTCTTGAGGTTCAGTATGTGGACAAGATATACGACCAGGAAACTGCCAAGGTTTTCGGACTTGAGGAGGGAATGGTGGCTGTGATGATTCACACAGGAAGCAGGGGGCTTGGACATCAGGTCTGTACTGACTTTCTGACAGTCCTGGATAGAGCGGTCAGCAAGTACAAGATAAGGCTGCCTGACAGACAGCTTGCATGTGCTCCAATAAAAAGCAAAGAAGGCGAGGATTACTTTGGTGGTATGGCAGCATCAGCCAACTTTGCATGGACAAACAGACAGATAATAACTCACTGGGTAAGAGAGACCATGAGAAAGGTTTTTGGGATGAGTGAAGATGAGCTGGGAATGGAGCTCATTTACGATGTTGCCCACAACATAGCCAAATTTGAAAAACATGAAATAGATGGCGAAAAGCTGGATGTTGTTGTACACAGAAAAGGTGCAACAAGAGCCTTTGGTCCTGGAAACAGAGGAATTCCGACAATTTACAGAGATGCCGGACAGCCTGTTATCATTCCGGGAAGCATGGGAACTCCAAGTTATGTGCTTGTGGGAACTGAGAAGGCAATGAAGGAAACTTTCGGCTCAACATGCCATGGAAGTGGGAGGGTAATGAGCAGATCCGCAGCAAAAAGAAGACTCAGAGGTGACAGGGTTAAAGCAGATCTGATGAAGGACGGAATCTATGTCAGAGCAACTCACGGAGCACTACTTGCAGAAGAGGCTCCTCAGGCATACAAGAGCAGCGATGACGTTGTTGGTGTTGTTGACAGAGCAGGAATATCAAAAATTGTTGCAAGGCTCAGACCTCTTGGAGTTGCTAAGGGATGATCAGGGAGATTGATGTAAAGAAAGGCACAAGCATATCAGAACTTGTTGAACAGTTTCTGGACTCTGCATTCAATGCAAGGAGACTTGGAAAGGCGTGCAGAATTTACAGAAAAATGCTTGAAAATGACTCATTTATATTTTTCACCCTTGCCGGAGCGATGATTCCTGCAGGGATGAGAGGTATAGTCAACGGTTTTCTTGAGAATGGCTTTATAGATGTCCTTGTAACAACCGGTGCAAATGTGACCCATGAAATTGCTGAAGCACTTGGATACAGACATGAAATGGGGACTGAAGATGCTGATGATGTTGAGCTCAGCAGAAAAAGAATAAACAGGATATATGATGTCTACATTGAAAACGAAGCTTTTGAAGGTGTTGAGAACTTTGTCTCAGATATTTTTAATAGGCTTGAGGGTGAGATGGGGAGCTATGAAATTTTATGGGAGATTGGAAAAGATCTTCCCGAGGAATCTTTTTTAAAAACAGCTTACAGAAAAAAGATACCTGTCTTCTGCCCCACACTTCATGATTCAGTTCTTGGGCTTCACCTCTTCATTTATGGTGAAAGGCTTAGATACTCCCCGCAAAAAGATGTAAAGAGTGTGGTTGACCTGTGTTTCCAAGACAGAAAGGTTGGGGTGTTTATTGTAGGTGGTGGTGTGCCGAAAAACTTCACACTTCAGGCAATGCTCCTGGCTAAGGGATTCGACTATGCAATTCAGATAACAACTGACTCTCCCCAGTGGGGTGGACTCAGTGGGGCAACACTTGATGAGGCAAAAAGCTGGTGCAAGTTGAGTGAAAAAGCAGAAAATGTAACCGTTTACTGTGATGCTACAATTGCATTGCCCCTTATTTACGGTTTTCTGGTGGACAGAATTTGAAAAAGTTAAGTAATTATGGTTTATATCTAACTTTTAAGTTTCACTTTCAGTGGAGCCAAAATCAATTAATACAATAAATCAGATTAGAATAAGATGTCTCTGATCAGCAGTCCCACCATGTGGAGAGAGTTTTTTCAGTACTACTACGAGAACGAGATAAACAGACTGGCAGGAAAAATCTCTACAGGAGATGGCGCTGAGAGAAGTATTCATGTTGATGTTCTTTCCCATCTAACCTTCTTTAAAGAGGGGACACTTGCCGAAGAGCTCTTCACCAGCCCTGACAAAGTCATGTCAGATGCGATGAGAGGCATAGAGCTAACCGAGAACATATACGATGTCAGACTCACAAACTGTGTCCCAAGATTTTTCAATCTTCCTGCTGCAAAAAGAGTTCTCATAAGAGATCTCAGAGCAGAGCACATATCAAAATTTGTTTCAATTGAGGGCATAGTAAGAAAGGTAACAGAGGTGAGGCCTAAGATCGTGGAGGCTCTTTTCACATGCACAAGCTGCGGAAAAAAGGTCACCCAGTATCAGGAAACTTCAAGCCTGAAATACCCATATGAGTGCCCTGCATGCAAATCCAAGAGATTTATATTTCATCCTGAGGAGAGTGTTCTTGTTGACAGCCAGAGAATAAAAATTCAGGAATATCCTGAA